>CAYZFU010000048.1:0-2300 GCA_964477725.1 uncultured Halopseudomonas sp. | reverse complement strand
ATACTGAACGCCACGAGCGGTGTCGTAGTGTTCCTGACCAATCACCTGAGGATCCAACTGACGGGAAGTCGAGTCGAGTGGATCTACCGCAGGGTAGATACCCAGCGAGGCGATGTCACGGGACAGTACGACGGTTGCGTCAAGGTGGGCGAAGGTGGTCGCCGGTGACGGGTCGGTCAAGTCATCCGCCGGTACGTATACCGCCTGGATGGAGGTGATCGAACCGGTCTTGGTGGAGGTGATACGCTCCTGCAGAACGCCCATCTCCTCGGCCAGTGTCGGCTGGTAACCTACCGCTGACGGCATACGGCCGAGCAGAGCGGATACCTCGGTACCGGCCAGGGTGTAACGGTAGATGTTGTCGATGAACAACAGTACGTCACGACCTTCGTCACGGAACTTCTCGGCCATGGTCAGACCGGTCAGGGCCACGCGCAGACGGTTACCCGGCGGCTCGTTCATCTGACCGTAAACCAGCGCTACCTTGTCGAGAACGTTGGAGTCCTTCATCTCGTGGTAGAAGTCGTTACCCTCACGAGTACGCTCACCAACACCTGCGAATACCGAGTAACCGCTGTGCTCGATCGCGATGTTCCGGATCAGCTCCATCATGTTCACGGTCTTGCCTACACCGGCACCACCGAACAGACCGACCTTACCGCCCTTGGCGAACGGACAGATCAGGTCGATAACCTTGATGCCGGTTTCCAGCAGTTCGTTGGAGCCTGCCTGCTCAGCGTAAGTCGGCGCTTCGCGGTGGATACCCCAGCGCTCTTCTTCGCCAATCGGACCAGCTTCGTCGATCGGGTTGCCCAGCACGTCCATGATGCGGCCGAGCGTCTTGATCCCTACCGGTACGGAGATGGCTGCGCCAGTGTTGCTGACGTCGAGACCACGCTTGACGCCTTCGGTGGTACCCATGGCGATGGTACGCACGATGCCATCACCAAGCTGCTGCTGGACTTCCAGGGTCAGGCCCTTCTCGTCAACCAGCAGCGCGTCATACACATTCGGTACGTTTTCGCGTGGGAATTCCACGTCGACAACGGCGCCGATGATTTGAACGATACGTCCGCTACTCATATCTGGTTCCTCTAAGTGGTATGAAACCGTAGTTGCTTATACCGGGTCGGGCTAGACCGCGGAGGCGCCGCCGACGATTTCCGAAATTTCCTGGGTGATCGCTGACTGGCGAGCCTTGTTGTAGATAAGCTGCAAGTTCTTGATGAGGTCACCGGCGTTATCGGTGGCGCTCTTCATTGCGATCATCCGGGCAGCCTGTTCGCTGGCATTGTTCTCGACCACCGCCTGATAGACCTGCGATTCGATGTAACGAACCAGCAGACCATCGAGCAGCTCGCGCGCGTCGGGCTCGTAAACGTAGTCCCACTGACCCTTGAGTTCCGCCTTGTCGGCCGGGACCAGCGGGATCAACTGTTCCATCGTAGGCTTCTGCACCATGGTGTTGACGAACTCGTTGGATACCAGATACAGACGATCGATACGGCCTTCGTTGTAGCCGTCGAGCATGACCTTGACGCTACCGATCAGATCGCTCAGCGTGGGCTTCTCACCCAGGCCGCTGATCGCTGCGACGACATTGCCACCGTAGCTGCGGAAAAACGCAGCGCCCTTGCTGCCGATAACGCACAGCTCGGTTTCAACGTTACGGTCACGCCACTCTTTCATGTGCTGCACGAGGGCTTTGAACAGGTTGGTGTTCAAGCCGCCGGCCAGACCACGATCCGTACTGACCACGATGTACCCTACCCGCTTGGTTTCACGCTCTTGCATGAACGGGTGGCGGTACTCGGGGTTGGCGTTGGCCAGGTGGCCGATAACCTGACGGATCCGCTCAGCGTAGGGACGGCTGGCAGCCATGCGCTGTTGTGCCTTGCGCATCTTGCTGACCGCCACTTTCTCCATGGCGCTGGTGATCTTTTGCGTGTTTCTAATACTCGCGATCTTCCCGCGAATCTCTTTTGCGCCTGCCATGTCACACCTATAAGGTTAGCCTCAGGCCAGATCGCACGACGCGGGAAGCGACCAGGTCGCCTCCCGCCTTCGGCTTACCAGCTCTGGGTCGACTTGAAGTTCTCGATGCCAGACTTGATGCCGGCTTCAATCTCGTCGTTGTAGTCGCCCTTCTCGTTGATCTTGGCCAGCAGATCGGCCTTCTCACGCTTGAACCAGGCGAGCATTGCCTTCTCGAAGGCGCCAACCTTGGCGATTTCGACATCGGTCAGGAAACCTTTTTCGGCGGCATACAGGCTGATCGCCATCTCACCGACAGACATCGG
>CAYZFU010000047.1:4010-17260 GCA_964477725.1 uncultured Halopseudomonas sp. | reverse complement strand
TGCAGCCAGCCATCGCGTAGCGCCTCGGAACTGGCCTCCGGCTTGTTCCAGTAGCCCTTGAGCAGTGACGGCGAGCGGACGCAGATTTCGCCTTCTTCGCCGAGCGGGAGCAGCTCGCCGGTTTCGAACGAACAGATCTTGAATTCGGTGCCGGGTACCGGCAGACCGACGAAGGTCGGCGCGGACTTGAGGTCAAAGTCGTCGTCCTGCATGCCGGAGGTGAAGGTGTCGCATGTATGCGTTTCGGTCATGCCGAAGCTGGTTTCGAACAGCGTGCAGCCGGTCAGTTCCCGCCAGCGACGGCGGTACTCGGGGGTGAGTTTCTTGATGAAGGACACGCAGCTGGTGATCTGCAGCGAGCTCAGATCAAACTCGCTGACGCGGGGGTGGTCGAGCACTTCCGAGGCGCTGTCGACCAGCAGACCGGTATGGCTGACCTTGTAGTGCTGTACCGCGGCCATGAAAGCTTCAGCATCCCAGCGCGCCAGCAAAACCAGAGTGGTGCCGCTGAAAACCGGAAAGAGCAGGCCGGCGTTCTCGCCTGCGATCCAGAACTCGGGCATGAAATTGAGACTGACGCGTTCGGCGTCGAGCCCCAGCGCGGCCGGCACGAAGCTGGCGCAAGTATAAAGCATATCGCCATGGGTATGAATGCAGCCCTTGGGCAGGCCTGTGGTGCCGCCGGTGTAATTGAGCGCGGCGGTATCGTCGAGCCCCGGTACCGGTAGCCGCTCGGCCGGCTCAACGCTCGCGAGCGCGGCCAACAGGTCAACACTGTCGGTGATCTCCAGCTTCGGTGCGCGTAGCAGGTCAGGCACGGGAACTGGCGGATCGGCTAGGCAAAGCTCCGACAGGCTGGTACTGATCACTATGTTCAGATCGGTCTGGTCGCGTATATCGCGCACCACTGGTAGCAGCTGATCGAAGCAGACGATGGCCGTCGCGCCGCTGTCCTTGAGTTGATACGACAACTCCATGCCCTTGGCCATCGGGCTGACCGGGGCGTGAACGGCGCCGGCCTTGAGGATGCCGTAGAACGCAATGTGCAGCTGCGGGCAGTTGGGCATGAACACGGCCACGCGGTCCCCCGGGCCGATGCCAAGCGAATATAAAAGCGCGGCGCAGCGGTCGCTGAGCTCGTCGAGCTCGGCGTAAGTGGTGCGATGACCATAATATTCGATGGCAGGCCGGGCCGGTGCTTGTCGTGCCCAGTGCCGCAGGTACTCGGTGAGCGGTCGCTTGCCAAGCGGATAATCTGGCTCGACCGGCTTGCCCGCCGGCCAGGCCTGCTGCTGGAGCGCTTTCAGGTTGCTGAGGTAGTCTCGCTCGATCATGGCTGCTTGCCTCTTGTTCTTGTCTGTCGCGTCAGCTTAGGGACAGACAGGCCAGGAGTGAAGCGCGGTGACCCCGAGCGCGAGTCTCATCGACCCGCTGAATTGCCGACGATAATCGCCGGCAACCGTTCGATCAGAACAATTCCAATGGCGTGGCGGCGTCGTCCACGCTGTAGCCGTTGTCGTCCAGTTCGCTGAATGGCGGAGGTGCATCTTCGTCCTTGAATACTTCGAAGTAACCGTCGGTAGAGCCAGGGCGAGTAGCACGACCGGTCTCCGGGTCGATGCGTACGCTGACCAGTCCCTCTGGCATCGGCTGACTGTGCTCGGGGCGATCCTCGAGCGCCTGGCTCATGAAGCGCATCCAGATGGGCAAGGCTGTGGTGCCACCAAACTCTCGTCGGCCCAGCGTGGCCGGCTGGTCGAAGCCCACCCAGACGGTGACCACCAGATCCGCGTTGTAGCCGGAAAACCAACCGTCTTTCTGGTCGTTGGTAGTGCCGGTCTTCCCTGCCAGATCCGCGCGTTCCAGCTCCCTTGCGCGCACTGCGGTGCCGCGACTGATGACATCTTTCAACATGCTGGTCAGTTGATAGGTGGTGCGCGGATCGACTACTTGTTCAGCGACCGTGACGTCATCCTCTAGCGGTGCCAGCGTCTTCTCGCGGTATTGCACCAGACGTGACTGCATGCGATCGATCGCCGCTTGCGCTACAGGCGGCTGAGCCAGATGCACAACCTGTCTGAAGCGGTCCTCGACGCGGTCGATCAGGTAGGGCTGCACGGCGTAGCCGCCGTTGGCTATGACGCTATAACCCTGGGCGATCTGCAGTGGAGTGAGTTCCGAGGTACCCAGTGAGGCGGAAAGATTGCGCGGCAGATCCTCCCGGCGGAAGCCGAAACGCTGGATATAGTCCAGGGAGCGATCCACGCCCATGTCCTGCATAAGCCGGATCGAAACCAGATTGCGCGAGCGGTACAGCGCTTCACGGAGGCGAATCGGGCCGAGAAAGTCGCCGCCTGAGTTCTTTGGTCGCCACTCGGTATCCTGATGCTCGTCGACGTATACCAGCGGTGCGTCGTTTACCAGGCTTGCCGGCGTGTAACCGTTATCGAGTGCTGCGGCGTAGAGGAACGGCTTGAAGCTCGATCCCGGTTGGCGACGGGCCTGGGTGACGCGGTTGTATTTGCTCTGTAAAAAGGAGAAGCCTCCGGTCAACGCCTTGATGCTGCCATCACTGGGCTCGAGTGCCACCAGCGCACTCTGCGCCTGGGGCAGTTGCGCCAGACGGTAGGCATCATCGCCTACCGGTGCCACTCTCAGCACGTCACCCCTGGCGAGAACATCCCGGGGCGTTTGCGGCACCGGGCCGAGACTGTCGACGCCCAGCTGAGGGCGTGCCCACTTCATCTGTTCCCAGGGAATGGCCGCTTCACTTCCGTCGCGCAGCGTGATGATTGCGCGGTCATTCTCGACAGCCTTGACGATGGCCGGAACCAGGCCGCCCAGCGCGGAATACTGGCGCAACAGTCGCTGGTATTCCTCCGGGTTCGCCTCGGGATGCCTTGCCTCCGGGCCACGATAACCATGCCGGCGATCGTACTCCATCAAGCCTTCGCGCAGCGAACGGTTGGCGTGCTGCTGCAATGTGCTATCGATAGTCGTGTACACATGATAACCATCGGTGTAAGCCGCTTCGCCGTACCGATCAATCATCTCCAGTCGGGCCATTTCCGCAACATAGGGCGCCTCGATGTCTGGGCCAGCACCATGATTGCGCGCAGTGTTGGGGGTGGCCACCGCTTCTTCGTAGGCGGCCTGATCGATATATCCCAGACTCAGCATGCGCTGCAGGATCCAGTCGCGACGGATCTTTGCACGCGCCGGATTGGCTATCGGGTTGAAGCGTGAGGGAGCCTTGGGGAGCCCGGCGATCATCGCCAGATCAGCCAGCGGTAATTCGGAAATGGTCTTGCCATAGTACACCTGTGCAGCCGCCTCGATGCCGTAGGCACGGTTGCCAAGGTAGATCTTGTTGACATACAGCTCGAAGATTTCCTGCTTGCTCAGGTTGCGCTCGATCTGCAGCGCCAGAAGGATCTCGTTGATCTTGCGCGAAAATACCCGGTCGCTGGTCAGGAAGTAGTTCTTGGCGACCTGCATGGTAATGGTGCTGCCGCCGGTCTGAATCTGTCCGGTGCTGATCAGCTCGCCGACCGCCCGCGCCAGGCTTGCCGGGTCGACGCCGTGGTGGTTGAGGAAGTTGTCATCTTCTGCAGCCAGAAGTGCCAGTATAAAGTTATTCGGAACCCGGTCGAAATCGATAGGGAAGCGGCGCATCTCGCCAAATTCAGCGATCAATTTGTGATCGGTGCTGTATATCCGTAACGGGGTTTGCAGTTGCACGTTACGAAGTGTTTCAACATCCGGTAAAGCAGGGCTAAGATAGAGCGCTACCCCGCTCAGGCCCAGCAACGGAGCGCTTGCCAGAGCCAGCAGCGACCAGAGAATAAATTTGACGAAACGCATGAGGGAGAGGGATTTCCCTGATAAATGAGATGGTTAGCTAAAGGCTAAGGTGAGAACGGGTTAACAGTCTGCATTATAAGCGCATTTTTTTCGATTTCGCCATTTGCGCTTGCACAGCGGCTGTTATTTAATGTAGGAAAACATAAACCGTCCGTAAGTGTCGGTCGCTGATAGGAAATTGGCTGTGCTAGGGCTCATAAAAAAGAAGTCGAATGCGCTTCTGGGTATCGACATCAGCTCCACGACCGTGAAGCTGCTGGAACTCAGTCGCTCCGGTAACCGCTACAAGGTCGAAGCCTACGCGGTTGAACCTCTCCCTCCAAGCGCGGTGGTAGAGAAGAACATCGTCGAGCTTGAAGGCGTCGGCCAGGCGCTGGAAAAAGTCTTCGCCCGCTCCCGAACCACGCTCAAGCAGGCCGCCGTCGCGGTCGCAGGGTCTGCGGTGATCACCAAGACCATCGAGATGGATGCGGGTCTTGACGATGCCGAGATGGAAGAGCAAATCAAGCTCGAAGCCGATCAGTATATTCCTTACCCGCTCGACGAGGTCGCCATCGACTTCGAAGTGCAAGGTCCCTCCGCGCGCAATCCGGATCGGGTCGAAGTGCTGCTGGCGGCCTGCCGTCGCGAGAACGTCGACATCCGTGAGGCTGCGCTGGCGCTTGCCGGGCTTGACGTGAAAATCGTCGAAGTCGAAGCCTATGCCATGGAGCGCGCCTGCGAACTGGTGGTGGGTCAGCTGGACGATGGTGATCAGGCTCCGACCATCGCGGTGATCGACATCGGTGCGACCATGATGACCCTTAGTGTGTTGAGCAGGGGTCGTATCATCTATACCCGCGAGCAGCTGTTCGGCGGCAAGCAGCTCACCGATGAGATCCAGCGTCGCTATGGCCTGTCGCAGGAAGAAGCTGGTCTGGCCAAAAAGCAGGGCGGTTTGCCAGACGATTACGAGACCGAGGTGCTGAGCCCGTTCAAGGACGCCGTGGTGCAGCAGGTGTCGCGATCGCTGCAATTCTTCTTCGCTGGCGGCCAGTACAACGATGTCGACTATATCCTCCTTGCAGGCGGCACGGCTTCCATCCCGGGTCTTGATCAGTTGATCCAGCAGAAGCTGGGCACGACGACGCTGGTAGCCAATCCATTTGCCAACATGACCCTGTCGGGCAAGGTGAATGCGGTGGCGCTGAGCAACGATGCTCCGGCGATGATGATCGCCTGCGGTCTGGCTATGAGGAGTTTCGACTAATGGCTCGCATCAACCTGTTGCCCTGGCGCGAGCAGCTCAGGGAAGAGCGGAAAAAGGAATTCCTGACGCTGCTGGTTCTCATCGTGCTTTTCGCCGGCGCGTTGATCTTCCTTGGCGACCGTATTCTCAGCGGTCGCATCGACCACCAGAATGCTCGAAACGACTTCCTGCAAAAGGAAATCAAGGTGCTAGAGGCGCGGATCAAGGAGATCGAGCAGCTTCAGGCCCGACGCACCCAGTTGCTGGACCGGATGAAGATCATCGAGGATCTGCAGGGTAACCGACCGATTATCGTCCGGGTCTTCGACGAGATGGCCAGAAGTCTCCCTGACGGGGTGTATTTCACTTCGGTCGAGATGAAAGGGCCCACCATCAATATCAAAGGTGGTGCGGAATCCAACAGCCGGGTCTCCAACCTGATGCGCCAGATGGACGCGTCGGACTGGCTGACTGCGCCGAATCTGACCGCGGTGCGCGCTGTAACCCAGGGAGCCGTCGATCAAGCCAACGTATTCGAGCTGTCGGTACGCCAGACAGAGCCGGATTCCCGTGCCGCTGAGGGAGAGCAGCAGCAATGAGTTTCGCTCAATCCATGGAAAGCCTGAAAAAGGTCGATCTGAACGACCTGGACTTCAACAATATCGGTGCCTGGCCCGGCGCGCTCAAGGTGATAGTGGCGGCTCTGGTGTTCATCGTGCTGGTGGTTCTCGGTTATCAGTTCCATCTGAAAGATCTGCGTGCTTCGCTCGAGCAGAGCGAAGCAAAGGAAGTGCAGCTGCGTAACGAGTTCACGCAGAAATCCTTCCGTGCTGCGAATCTGGATGCATACAAAGAACAGCTTGCCGAGATCGAAGAGCGCTTCGGTACCTTGCTCAAGCAGCTACCAAGCGATACCGAAGTGCCGGGGTTGCTCGAAGACATCACCCAGATGGGACTCAATAGCGGACTTGAATTCGAGTCAATCACCCTGCAGCCGGAAGTGATTCAGCCGTTCTACATCGAGCTGCCGATCAGCATCGTCGTCCAGGGCACCTATCACGACATCGGTACCTTCGTCAGCAGTGTTGCCGGCTTGCCGCGAATCGTGACGCTGCACGACTTCACTATTGCGCCGCTGAATAACGGAAACTCCGACATGCTCAAGATGAGCATCGTAGCCAAGACGTATCGCTACAACGAGGCGGGGGCGCAGCAATGATCATCATGAACCGTAAAGTGATCGCTGTGGCCGCTCTGGCCTCGGTGCTGGCTGGTTGCGGCAATAGCGATTTCCAGGACCTGCAGGTCTTCATGGACGAAACACGGGCCAGGCCCACCGGCAATATCGAACCTTTGCCGCGGTTCCGGCCCTACGAGGCATTCACCTACAGCGCGACGTCCCTGCGCAGTCCGTTCCAGCCGCCGGTGCGGATCGATCTGGCCAAGCGTGAGCGCGGCTCACAGAACATCAGGCCGGACGAAAACCGGACCAGGCAATTCCTTGAGGGCTTCAATATCGAAGGCTTCGAGATGGTAGGAACGCTTAGTAACCAAGATGGCATGCAAGCGCTGGTTCGTGGCGCTGATAGCGTGCATCGAGTCAGGATTGGCGACTATCTGGGCCGCAATCACGGTCGCATCACCGGTATCGAGGAAGGGCGAATCGAAGTGATGGAGATAGTGCCGGACGGGGAAGGTGGTTGGTTGGAGCGCCCGCGTACACTCAGCTTGCCTGAGCGCGGATAGGACAACCAGGGAGAGATAACATGAACTGTAAACAGTCACGCGTGGAACGCAATCAAATGCCTCTAACCAGGAAGTTTTCGCTCGCTGCGGTCTTGGCCGTGCTCAGCCCGTGGGTGGCCGCCGCCGACCTGCAGAATCTAGATGTGGCATCGCTGCCGGGTGAGAGGGTAGAGCTCAAACTGACCTTCGATGAGCCGGTAAGTGTCCCCAAGGGTTACACCATCGAGCAACCAGCACGCATCGCCTTGGACCTGCCGGGCGTCAAGAACAAGCTGGGAGAACGCAGTCGCGAGCTCGGTCTCGGCAACGCTCGCAGCGTCAACATCGTCGAGGCGAATGATCGCACACGCCTGATTGTCAATCTGACCAATCTGGCGCCCTATGCTACGCGCGTAGAAGGCAACAATCTGTTTATCCTGGTTGGTACTGACAGCGCCCCAGGCTACCGGGCCCCGGCCACTGCCAGCTCCACCGCGCCGGCGTCGGCCTCGTCGAACAACTGGAGATCGGCTGGTGAGCCCGCCGTTTCGGCAGCTGCTGCCGGTGGAAAATCCATTCGCAGCCTGGACTTCCAGCGCGGGGAGCAGGGCGAAGGAAACGTCATCGTTGATCTGTCCGATCCGTCGATCCGCGTCGACGTCGACGAGCAGGGTGGGCGCGTGCGCCTGAGATTCCCCAACACAAGGCTGCCCGACGAGCTGCGAGTGCGGCTGGATGTGAAGGATTTCGCTACTCCGGTCAATTTCATCAATGCCTCGACGTCTGGCGGCGACGCTACGATCAACATCGAGCCGAGCGGCTACTACGAACACCTTGTCTACCAGGCCGAAGATCGTCTGATCGTCAGCTTCAAGCCGCTGAGCCGCGGAGAAGTCGAGCGGCGTCGTGCTGACGAATTCGCTTATACCGGCGAGAAGCTGTCGCTGAATTTCCAAAACATCGAAGTGCGCTCAGTGCTACAGCTGATCGCCGACTTCACCGACCTCAACCTGGTTGCCAGCGACACCGTCGAAGGCAGCATTACCCTGCGCCTGCAGAACGTGCCGTGGGACCAGGCGCTGGATCTGGTGCTGAAGACCAAAGGGCTGGACAAGCGCCGGGTGGGTAACGTACTGCTGGTTGCGCCGGCGGACGAGATCGCAGCACGCGAGCGTCAGGAGTTGGAATCCCAGCGCCAGATCGCCGAACTGGCTCCGCTTCGGCGCGAACTGATCCAGGTGAATTACGCCCGCGCAGCCGACATTGCCAAGCTCTTCGCCTCGGTTACCGCCGGAGCCCAGGGTGAGCAGCGCGGATCGATTACCGTCGACGATCGCACCAACAGCATCATCGCGCTTGAGACTCAGGACAAGCTCGACGAGCTGCGCCGTATCGTCACCCAGCTGGACATCCCGGTGCGTCAGGTGATGATCGAAGCGCGTATCGTCGAGGCCAACGTCGGCTTCGACAAGGCGCTTGGCGTGCGCTGGGGTGGTAACGTGAATCTGGGCTCGCGCTTCAATGCGTATGGCAAGGACGGCAACGTCGATGTTGTGGATAATCCGAATCCGCGTACCGAAGAGTTCGTCCGACCCAACCCGGTGACCGGTGAGCTCGAGCTCATCGAGCGAGAAGTCATCGATACGACAGGTGGGTTCCTCGGCATACCGGAAATCCCGCTGAACACGCCGTTCGTAGATATGGGCGTGATCGGTGCTACCTCCGGCATCGGCATCGGTTTCATTACCAATAACGCGATTCTCGATCTGCAGCTGTCGGCAATGGAGAGCTCAGGCAATGGTGAGATCATTTCCCAGCCGAAGGTGCTGACCTCCGACAAGGAGACCGCGAGAATTGCAAAGGGTAGCGAGATCCCGTATCAGGAAGCGAGCTCGAGTGGTGCGACCACCACGGCCTTCGCAGAAGCCGTGCTGTCTCTTGAGGTAACCCCGCAGATCACTCCCGACAATAACGTGTTGCTGGACGTGGTCGTGACCAAGGACGCTCCCGATTTCACCATCGCAGTCAACAACGTCCCGGGAATCGATAAGAACGAAGTTACCGCGAAGGTGCTGGTGGCTGACGGCGAAACCATCGTCATTGGTGGTGTCTTCTCGAGTGCGACGAGCAAAGCCCAGGAAAAGGTTCCGTTCCTGGGAGACCTGCCCATCGTCGGGCGCGCGTTCCGTCGGGATATCACCTCAGAAAGCAAGACCGAGCTGTTGGTATTCCTCACGCCGCGTATCGTTAACAATGGCGCGATCTCGGTTGCCAGGTAAGCACTTTGCGTAACGTATTTCTCATCGGTCCGATGGGCGCTGGCAAAAGCACCATCGGACGCCTTCTGGCCAAGGAGTTGCGGTATCCATTCAAGGATTCGGATCGTGAGATCGAAGCCAGAACCGGTGCCGATATTCCGTGGATCTTCGATGTCGAAGGCGAGGAAGGGTTTCGCGAGCGTGAAGCAGCGATGATTGCCGAGCTCACAACAGAAGACGGCATCGTGCTGGCCACCGGCGGCGGCGTTGTGATGCGTCCGGAAAACCGCAAGGCTTTGGCTGATGGTGGTTTGGTGGTCTACCTGCGCACCAGCGTCGAGCAGCAGTTGCAACGTACCGCAAAGGACCGCCAGCGCCCTCTGTTGCAAACGCCGGACCCGGAAAGGGTGCTTCGGGACTTGATGGCCAGGCGTGACCCTCTTTACCGGGAAATCGCCGATCTGACCATTGATACCGACCAGCGCGGGCCGAAGGTGGTGGTCAATACCATCGTCGCCCGCTTGCGGGATTCGGCGATCTGATCGCTTGATGCTTGTGCCGTTACCTCGTTTTCGCAGCGACTGCTCTGATGTATGCTGGCGAGCCAGCAACGGAGGGGTGTCATGCAGCGGTTGACGGTCGAGCTCGAAGAGCGCAGTTATCCTATTTATATCGGCGAAGGCCTGCTCCAGGATCCCGGGCTTCTTCTCGGTCATGTTACCGGGAAGCAAGTCTGCATCGTCACTGACGATACGGTGGCCCCGCTTTATCTCGAACAGCTCCGCTCCTTGCTGCCTGGGCGCGAAGTGCTTTCGGTCGTGCTGCCTACGGGCGAAGCGTACAAGAACTGGGCGACGCTGCAGCAGATTTTCGACGCGCTGCTCAGTCATCGCCATGATCGGCGCACAACCCTGGTCGCCCTGGGCGGTGGGGTGATCGGCGATATGACCGGCTTCGCTGCGGCCTGCTATCAGCGCGGCGTGGACTTCGTTCAGGTGCCGACAACGCTCCTGTCCCAGGTGGACTCTTCCGTAGGAGGCAAGACCGGGATTAATCATCCTGCGGGCAAGAACATGATCGGCGCGTTCTACCAGCCCAAAGCGGTGCTGATCGATACGGCTACCTTGCGCACGCTGCCGGCTCGCGAGGTAAGTGCCGGTCTTGCGGAAATCATCAAATATGGTCTGATTCGCGATCCCGCTTTCCTTGAGTGGCTGGAAGGCAACATGACCAGCCTGCGCCGTCTCGACTCGGACGCGGTTACCCAGGCCATCGCGCGTTCCTGCGCGATCAAGGCGGAAGTGGTTGGTGCGGATGAGCGGGAAGGCGGCATTCGCGCAATACTCAATCTCGGACATACATTCGGACACGCTATCGAGGCGCACCAGGGCTATGGGGCCTGGCTGCATGGCGAGGCGGTGGGGGCTGGTATGACGATGGCTCTGGCCATGTCTGAACGGCTCGGCTGGATCGATCAGCAGCATTATCTGCGTGCAGTAGCCATCATCCGCGACGCCGGACTGCCAGTGGCCCCCCCGGAAGACATGGCTCCTGAGGATTTCCACCGGCTGATGGCGGTGGACAAGAAAGTTCTGGACGGCCAGCTTCGCCTGGTTCTGTTGCGCGCGCTGGGTGATGCCGTGATCACTGCCGACTACCAATCCGATGCCTTACACGACACTCTCCGGAAACACTATCCATGAAAGCAGAGCGGGACCCAGGCATCCATGCCGTCAGCGATGAGCAAGATGTGCTGACGTACTATCAGTTGAGTCATGATCCGTTCGCTGCGCGAACTCCGGGCTTCAAGTTCTTCACTCCGCAGCGCAAGCCGGTCCTGGCTCAGCTGCATCATCTGGCTCGATTCGGTGGTCAGGTGATGGTCGTCACGGGGCCGCGTGGAAGCGGCAAAACGCTGCTGAGACAGGCGTTGGTAGCCAGTACCAACAAGGATGCCGCGCAGTGTGTCGTTACATCCGGCCGTGAAGCTGGGTCTGCTGCTGCTCTGGTAGCTACCCTGTGCCAGGCCGTGGGGGTGCCAGAGAAATCTGTCGCGGCGTTGCTCGAGCGTGCTGAGCAGATGCACGAAATCGGCATGCAGCTGTATGTGGTCGTGGACGATGCTCACCAGCTCGACGCCGAGTCGCTGCAACTGCTCGCAGACCTCAGTCAGATTGATGCCAAGTTCGCTCCGAAAGTGTTTCTGTTCGGTGAGGACGTGTTGGCTGGCACGCTGGTTACGGTTGATATGCCAGACGATCAGCCCTGGTATCACCGCATCTCGTTGCAGGCTTTGAGTCTGGACGAGACCCGGGAGTATCTGGCTCAGCGTCTCGAGGGCGCCGGACAGTCGATCGAGTTGTTCAGTGACGCACAGGTCGCCTGGATCCATGAGGAGAGTGGAGGCTGGCCTGGCCGCATCAATGAGACTGCCAGGCGGGCACTGGAAGACGATCGTGAAGATGCCGCCCCGGTTGGCGCTGCGCGCGCGCCGATTATTCCACGGCGTTCGTTGATTGCTCTGGTGCTGGTATCGATCGGTGTGGTCGCGGCCTGGATGATGGGTGACAATGAGCCGGCCGCGCCCGCTACGACAGTGCTCGAGCTGCCGGAGCCTGTGACAACGGTGGACACGACTTCTCTCGCTGCTGCGTCGACACCGCCGCCTGCCGAGCCAGTGGATCCGATGGAGGCCGCTTCGGACATGCCGGAAGACCTGGCGCTGCTCGAAACGCCGCAAGACGCCACTCCGAGCGCTGGTTTGGCGGATGCTCCAGCAATCGCTCCGCCACCTCCGGCCGCTGCAAGCCAGTCGTCGGGAGCGACAGGAGTCGAGGCCGTCGAGTCTGAGCCTGTCGCGCCTGTCGCGCCTGTCGCAGCACCAGCGACGCAGTCTCCGTCGCAGCAGCGGGCTGATAGCAGTTCCTCCGCAGTGACCGAAGCGTCATCCTGGTATCGCCAGCAGCCCGGCGACCGCTATGTGCTGCAACTACTCGGCTCGCACTCGAAGCAGGCGGCGCTGGATTTCATGAGCGCCCACAAAGAGGTGTCGGATCTGCACTACTTTGAAACGCGACATGAAGGCAAGCCCTGGTTTGTAGTAACCAAGGGTGCGTACGCGGGCCGGCAGCAGGCACAGGCGGCCGTGAATCAGCTCCCCGGGCCGCTGCGCCAGCTCAAGCCCTGGCCAAGGACTATCGCCAGTATCCGGCAATCAATGCCATAATCGGTTCTCGACCCGTTCCAATGGGCGGGTCGTCACTCTTCCTTCGGCGGTAAAAGCTTTCCAATTTACGACATTTGGATATGCTTTTGCGGCACTTTTTGCGCAAAATAAATTGTGGCCCTGTGAGCCGCTGTGTACAATTACTCCCCTTTTGTCCGGCGCCTAGCCAGATCACGCCTTCTGTGGACTGCCCTAAGCGCTTGAATCCAATAGCTTTTTGAGAGTGTGCCTATGAAAGCAGGTCTATACCAGCCTGATCAGTTCAAGGATAACTGTGGCTTCGGCTTGATCGCCCATATGGAAGGCCAGCCCAGTCATCACCTGCTGCAAACGGCCATCGAAGCTCTGACTTGCATGACCCATCGCGGCGGCATCAATGCTGATGGCAAGACAGGCGACGGCTGCGGCCTGCTGATTCAGAAGCCCGACCGGTTCCTGCGCGCCATCGTCCAGGATGAACTGTCCGTGACGCTGCCGGAACAGTACGCGATTGGCATGATCTTCATGAGTGCCGACCAGGCCTCCACTGACGCGGCCCGCCAAGCCTTCGCTCAGGCATTCGAAGAGCAGGGGCTGACTTCGTTGGGCTGGCGCCCGGTGCCAGTCGATGAGAGCGTGCTCGGACCGCTCGCGCTGAGCTGCATGCCGCGCATCGAGCAGGTCTTCGTTTCCGGTGAGGGCCTGGACGAGCAGCAGTTCGGCATCAAGCTGTTCTTCGCGCGTCGCAAGGCCGAAATGGCCATGCAGGCCGACGAGAACTTCTACGTCTGCAGTCTTTCACACAAGGTCATTGCGTATAAAGGTCTGATGATGCCGGCCGACCTTGGCCGCTTTTATCCGGAGCTGAGCGATCAGCGTATGGAAACCGCGATCAGCGTCTTCCACCAGCGTTTCTCGACCAATACGCTGCCCAAGTGGCCGCTTGCCCAGCCTTTCCGGTTGCTGGCTC
>CAYZFU010000047.1:0-4000 GCA_964477725.1 uncultured Halopseudomonas sp. | reverse complement strand
GCCAACCGCAACTGGGCCAATGCCCGGCGCAACAAATTCACCAATGAACTGTTACCGGACCTGGAAAGCGTCTCGCCGGTGGTCAATGTCACCGGCTCCGACTCCTCGAGCATGGATAACATGCTGGAGCTGCTCATCACGGGCGGCATGGACCTGTTCCGGGCAATCCGCATGGTAGTACCGCCTGCATGGCAGAACGTCGAAACCATGGATGCTGATCTGCGTGCTTTCTACGAGTTCAACTCGATGCACATGGAAGCCTGGGATGGCCCGGCGGGCATCGTGCTGACCGAGGGACGCTACGCGGTCTGCCTGCTTGACCGTAATGGCCTGCGCCCGGCGCGTTACGTCGTCACCAAGAACGGCTATATCACCCTGGCTTCGGAAATCGGCGTGTGGGATTACCAGCCCGAAGACGTGATCAGCAAGGGTCGTGTCGGCCCCGGCCAGATCCTCGCGGTCGATACCCATACCGGCGAGGTGCTGCACACCAACGACGTCGAAGGTCGCCTGAAGTCGCGCCACCCGTACCGCAAGTGGCTGCGGGAGAATGCTCTGCGCATCCAGGCAACCCTGGACGATCGTGATCACGGGTCCGATTTCATGGAGCAGGAGCGTCTCAAGCAGTACATGAAGATGTTCCAGGTCACCTTCGAAGAGCGTGATCAGGTACTGCGGCCGCTGGCGGAAAACGGCCAGGAAGCGGTTGGCTCGATGGGCGACGATACGCCTATGGCGGTGCTCTCCGGTCGCGTGCGTTCGGTATACGATTATTTCCGTCAGCAGTTCGCGCAGGTGACCAACCCGCCGATCGACCCGCTGCGTGAAGCCATCGTCATGTCGCTGGAAACCTGTCTCGGGGCCGAGCGCAACGTGTTCGAGGAAACCGCCGAACACGCCAACCGCGCGATCCTCAGCACGCCGGTCATTTCGCCAGCGAAGTGGCGCACCCTGATGAATCTCGACCGTCCCGGCTTTGCCAACCAGGTCATCGATCTGAACGCACCGGAAGGCATGCCGCTGAACGAAGCAGTGACGGCCATCGCTCTGCAGGCCGAAGCGGCCGTGCGCGAGGGCAAGACCATGCTGGTTCTCAGCGACCGTGGCATCGAACAGGGCAAACTGCCGGTTCATGCTGCGCTGGCTGTCGGCGCAGTGCATCATCACCTGGTCGCTCAGGGACTGCGCTGTGACTGCAATATTCTGGTCGAAACGGCTACCGCGCGCGATCCGCATCATTACGCCGTGCTGATCGGTTTCGGTGCCAGCGCAGTGTATCCGTACCTGGCTTACGAAGTGCTGGGCGATCTGATTCGCACCGGTGAAGTCATCGGTGACCTGTACGAAGTATTCAAGAGCTACCGCAAGGGCATCTCCAAAGGGTTGCTGAAGATCCTGTCGAAGATGGGCATCTCCACAGTGGTGTCCTACCGGGGCGCGCAGTTGTTCGAAGCCGTTGGCCTTGCCGACGAAGTCGTCGACATGTGCTTCCGTGGTGTCGCCAGCCGCATTCAGGGCGCGCGTTTCAGCGATCTGCAGGCCGAGCAGAGTCTGCTCGCTCGCGAAGCCTGGAACCCGCGCAAGGCGATCCAACAGGGTGGCCTGCTTAAGTTCGTCTTCGGCGGCGAATACCATGCCTACAACCCGGACGTGGTGCGCGCTCTGCAGGACGCGGTACAGGGCGACAGCTACGACGAGTACCTGGAGTACGCCACGCTGGTCAATAGCCGGCCAGTCGCTTCGTTGCGCGACCTGCTGAAAGTAAGGGACGACCAGACTGCCGTCGCGCTGGAGCAGGTAGAGCCGCTGGAAAGCATTTTCAAGCGCTTCGATTCGGCGGGCATCTCGCTGGGCGCACTGTCTCCGGAGGCGCACGAGGCGATCGCCGAGGCGATGAACCGCCTTGGCGCGCGTTCCAACTCAGGTGAAGGTGGCGAAGATCCGGCGCGTTATCGCACCGAGCGTACTTCCAAGATCAAGCAGATCGCCTCCGGCCGCTTCGGGGTTACGCCGGAATATTTGGTCAACGCCGAGGTTCTGCAGATCAAGGTGGCCCAGGGCGCCAAGCCCGGGGAAGGCGGCCAGCTGCCCGGCGGCAAGGTCAACGAGCTGATCGCTCGGCTGCGTTATGCAGTGCCGGGCGTCACCCTGATTTCACCGCCACCGCACCATGACATCTACTCGATCGAAGATCTGGCACAGCTGATCTTCGACCTCAAGCAGGTCAATCCGGGTGCGCTGGTGTCGGTCAAGCTGGTTGCCGAGCCGGGCGTCGGGACCATCGCTGCCGGCGTGGCGAAGGCCTATGCCGATCTGATCACCATCTCCGGCTACGATGGCGGCACCGGTGCTTCTCCGCTGACCTCGATCCGGTACGCCGGTTCGCCATGGGAGCTGGGCCTGTCCGAAGCACACCAGACGCTGCGCGGCAATGATCTGCGCGGCAAGGTGCGCGTGCAGACGGACGGCGGTCTGAAGACCGGTCTGGATGTGATCAAGGCAGCGATTCTTGGCGCCGAAAGCTTCGGCTTCGGTACTGCGCCAATGATCGCGCTGGGCTGCAAGTACCTGCGTATCTGCCATTTGAACAACTGCGCTACCGGCGTCGCCACGCAGAACAAGCATTTGCGTGACAACCACTACATCGGCACCGTGCAGATGGTGATGAACTTCTTCACCTACGTGGCGATGGAGACTCGCGAGTGGATGGCCAAGCTGGGCGTTACCCGTCTGCAAGACCTCATCGGTCGCACCGATCTGCTGGAAATTTTGCCGGGCAGCACTACCAAGCAGCAGAATCTCGATCTGCGGCCGTTGCTGTTCAGCGACGCGGTTCCGGCGGACAAGCCGCAGTATTGCGAGCAGCCGCGCAACCGTCCGTTCGACCAGGGTCTGACCGCAGAAAAAATGGTCGAACTGGCGCGTCCCGCCATCGATGGTCTGACCGGTGGCGAGTTCGAAATGAACCTGACCAACTGTGACCGTTCCATCGGCGCCCGTGTTTCCGGCGAGATCGCCAAGATGCATGGCAATCAGGGCATGGCGAAGGCACCGGTCACCTTCCGCTTCAAGGGCACTGCCGGTCAGAGCTTCGGCGTCTGGAACGCTGGCGGCTTGCAGATGTACCTGGAAGGCGATGCCAACGACTACGTGGGCAAGGGCATGACCGGCGGCAAACTGGTCATCGTGCCGCCGAAAGGCAGCCCGTTCCGCTCCGAGCAGACCTCGATTATCGGTAACACCTGCCTGTACGGCGCAACTGGCGGCAAGCTGTTTGCCGCCGGTGTCGCTGGCGAGCGTTTTGCCGTGCGCAACTCCGGTTGCCACGCGGTGATCGAGGGCTCCGGCGACCATTGCTGCGAGTACATGACCGGCGGCATGGTCTGCGTACTGGGTGCTACCGGCCACAACTTCGGCGCAGGCATGACCGGCGGTTTCGCCTATGTGCTGGACATGGACAACAGCTTCTTCGACAAGCTCAACCATGAGCTGGTGGAGCTTCATCGCATCAGCAGCGAGTCGATGGAGGCCTACCGCAGCCATCTGACACAGGTGCTCAGCGAATATGTGGCCGAAACCGACAGCGCCTGGGGACGTGAAGTGCTGGACAATCTGGACGACTTCATCCGCCGGTTCTGGCTGGTCAAGCCGAAGGCTGCGAGCCTGCGTGCACTGCTGACCACTACTCTGGCGAGCCCGCAATAAAGCGAATAGTGGCGCGCCCTGGATGGCGCGCCAGCGATTAGTTCTGGTGTTGACCGGCCCGTGACCGGGCAGCGCCGAGATGAGGTTTTGATATGGCTGACCGTTTGAATAACGACTTTCAGTTCGTCGAAGTGGGCCGCAAGGACCCGAAAAAGCGTCCGCTGAAGATGCGAAAGACCCAGTTCGTCGAAATCAACGACCAGTTCAAGCCGGATGAAGCGGCTGACCAGTCGCATCGCTGCCTGGGTTGCGGCAATCCCTATTGCGAATGGAAGTGCCCGGTCCACAACTACAT
>CAYZFU010000046.1:17129-17491 GCA_964477725.1 uncultured Halopseudomonas sp. | reverse complement strand
ACTCGTCCCAGTCGAACCGCGCCTTGTCGGTGAACGGGTCACGGACGAACAGCGTCAGGTTGATCGAGCCCAGCAGGCAGGCACCGTAGGGCGGCAGCGGCTGCTCGCCGCAGGGGTTGGTCGCCCGGATTTCCTCGCAAAACCAGTTGTTGTTCATCTGGTTCACGCGATCGATCAGGATGAAGCCTGGCTCGGCGAAATCGTAGGTGCTGGTCATGATCATGTCCCAGATCCGACGCGCTTTCAGGGTCTTGAAAACACGGCAGGCAACCTGGCCGTCAGCGCGGCTGACGTAGCGTTCGGTGTTCGGCCATTCGCGCCAGATCACCTGCTCCGGATCGTCGAGGTTGACCTTGTCGGCT
>CAYZFU010000046.1:1869-17119 GCA_964477725.1 uncultured Halopseudomonas sp. | reverse complement strand
ACGGGAAAGACAACTTCCAGTCGCTATCGGACTCGACCGCCTTCATGAAGTCTTCGGTGATCAGCAGCGACAGGTTGAACTGACGCAGACGGCCGCCCTCACGCTTGGCACGGATGAAGTCGGCCACGTCCGGGTGACCGACGTCGAACGTTGCCATCTGCGCACCGCGACGGCCCCCGGCCGAGGACACGGTAAAGCACATCTTGTCGTAGATATCCATGAACGACAGCGGGCCGGAGGTATACGCACCAGCCCCGGATACATAAGCACCCTTCGGGCGCAGCGTCGAGAACTCGTAGCCGATACCGCAGCCAGCCTTGAGTGTCAGACCGGCTTCGTGCAGCTTAGAAAGAATGTCGTCCATCGAGTCGCCAATCGTGGCCGACACGGTGCAGTTGATGGTCGAGGTCGCAGGCTTGTGCTCGAGCGCACCGGCATTGGAGGTGATGCGGCCAGCAGGGATCGCACCGTGGCGCAATGCCCAGAGAAACTTCTCGTACCACTCTTCACGCAGCTCGGGGACTTCCACATCAGCCAGGGCACGGGCGACACGCTGGTAGCTCTCATCGACGCTCTTGTCGATCGCGACCCCGTCCTTGGTCTTGAGGCGATATTTGGTATCCCAGATGTCTTCCGAGGCAGGCTGCATCGGGATGCTGGTGACCACGTTATGCAGGCGCTGCACCTTGGCTGTTTGGCTCATGTTTTTCTCCTGAGACGCTCGACTACACCGTAAAAGCCCGCCAACTCAGGGGTTTACCGAGCGGCGGGCCTTTAGGCAAGAAACACTACTTGTTGTGCATTTCGACGAATCCTAGACCTACATATGGTAAAGATCAACTCGAAAAATTCACTATTTTGCGACCAGGGAATCTTGACTTGGCGCGAACCCGCACGGGCACTGGCGTGGCCACCGGGTCACGAACGAGCGACGCGCTTGAGGCGGGAATCGGTTTCAGTCGGGCGTGGCAGCACCATCTATGGGGAAGAACGTGCCATGGCTCCAAACGCCCAGCGCGGTACGGCCGTTGTGGTCCTGCTCGACTGCCCGATCGGCCAGTTCGTAAAACACGTTACGGCCGATCAATGCCTCGAGATTATCGCGCACCCGAACGTAGGGGGAGGGTTCGCCAGTCTCCGGCTCAATGCTTACCCGGATCGGATGCTCCGGACCGGCTTCGACCTCGTCTTCGAGATTGGTTGTGAACACCAGCACCTGGCCCCTGCCCTCGCCGCGAACAGCCAGACGCACCGCGACGAAAGGCGCATCGTCGACCTGGATTGCCCAGCGCTCGACAGGGGTAACCAGGTAATAACGACCGTCATCATCGTGGCGCAGAATACCGGAAAACAGCTGCACCAGCGCCAGCCGTTTGATCGGACCACCCTCGTGATACCAGGTGCCGTCGCGCGCGATGCGCATGTCCATCTCCCCGCTCAGCGGCGGATTCCACAAATGCACTGGGGCCGGTGCTCGACGCTTGACCATATCCTGGTGATCGGGAATGTCGTCCAATAATGATTCGGGATTGCGCTTGTCATCAGTCATGCGAGCCTCCGTCAGCGACCAAGCAGGCGTCGTGTGTAATCTTCGAGCGGCGGCCGCAACAGGTCTTCAGCGTTGGCCTTGTAGAACTGCAGGAAGCCGCCGCGCGTTTCGATGGTTACAAAGTCGACAACGTGCTCCGTCGAAGTTTCCATCAGGATCAGCTGCAGCACGGCTCGGTCGATCCCGATCTCGCTCCAGCTGTCCCGCGCTTCCCACTGCTCCAAGGTGCTGACTCCTTCGCGCGCGCTGGCGAACCGGGTGTAAAGGAGATAGTGAGCACGTTGCAGACGAGCCGCAAGCAGCGCTTCCTCCAGCCCAAGCGGTTGTTCCGCGCGGCGCACCAAAGGGAACACCTGCACCGCGGCGGCAAAGGCTTGTTCCGCAACGACGTTTGGCCGCGCATAGGGATGGCCGACCGGAACGAAGTGTCCCTGGGCTATGTACAACTGCGAATCGCTCTGCAATTTGCGACTGGCGCTGCGATGAATCTGATAATGATTCATCAGTCCGCTATCGCCGAGATAATACCGAGCCTCTTTCTGCATGTCCGATGGTTTCATGCATCCAGCAAGCATCAGCAGCGATACAACCAGGACGATCCAGCGCATCGGGGTACTCCGGTAGTGTCAGAGAGCGCGCATCCATTCCGGACGCAGGCGGGCAGTGGCCGGGCTTTCGATCGCGCTACGCACCTGCGCCAGCATGCGCGCCTTGTCCGCTCCGAGAATGCCTTTCAGAACCAAATAGTTTGAAGCATGGTCGCTGCGAAAGACCGTGTCTTTCAACTCCAGTGTCGCAAGCAAGCGCTCGATCTCGATAAACAACTCTCGTTGTTCAAGCGGTCGAAAGTCCGGAAATTGCTCCCGATAACGGTCCATGCCTTGCGGAAAGCTCACCACCAGCGTTGAGAGAAATTCGGGTTGCGTCGCGTTCATCAGCCTGGCGGAGTTGTCCGCGTGCTGCTCGCTGAGGCTCTGACCTCCAAGTCCGTTGAGGATCATCACCGAACGCTGCAGCCCCGCCTCCCCCGCCTTGAGCAAAGCCTCCTCGGTGGAAGCATAGGTTTCGCCCTTGTTGACGCGACGCAGCACTTCGTCATCACCCGACTCGGCACCAACATAGATCATCGCCAGGCCAGCCTCGCGCAGCTCACGAAGCTCATCCACCGACTTACGTTTCAAATTGCGCGGCAGGCAGTAGGAAGTGACCCGTTCCACGGTAGGCATGTGCTCTCGGATCGCCTCGAGTATCCGCAGCAAGCGATGCGTCGGCAGGATCATCGCATCGCCATCAGCCAGAAACACCCGCTGGACGATCAGCTGTTCGCCGCAACGCCGGATTTCGTCCATCACCTCCTGCTCGTGCCGAGCGCGGAATTTCTTCTGCGGTGCCGTGTACATCTCGCAAAACGTGCACTTGTTCCATGAACAGCCGTTGGTCACCGGAAGGATCAGCGAATGCGCCTCGCTCGGCGGACGGAAGACGGGTTCGACATAGCTGATCGGGAACGAATTCTGGGGCATGGATTCTCAATAAGGTTGACTTCGCAACCCGTCAAAATAGACCAGATGGACGCGGAGTTAAACCCCCCGATCGGGTTTTGGCGCCATGGCAGGTGATTGATCTATGGTAACGATCCCCAATGGGATACTTGGTAGGTCTGTTCCACAAACATACAATTCCGAGAAGCGAACCATGAACAACAACAAAAGTGAAATAACACGCTCGAAATTCCTCCTGACCGCACTGTCGACCGCAGTGCTGACCATATCGCTCACGGGCTGCCTGGGCGGCGATAGCGATAACGACGATCACCCCGTAACGCCGCCGGTCACCGATCAACCCGGTGATGGGCAGGGAGAGCAGCCGTCCGATCCACTGACGGTTTCCACCGACCAGGGCAACGTTCAGGGTATCGAGCTCAATGGCATGCGCGTCTTCCGTGGCATTCCTTACGGCGCCGAGCCAGGGCGTTTCGCCGCGCCTACGGTTGCCGAGCAGCGCAGCGAGCTTCGCGTGCTCACCGAGGAATTCCCCACCTCCTGTCCTCAGCCGGCGGGTAGCACTTTCGCCATTCCGAGCAATGAAGAGGACTGCCTGTTCCTCAACGTGTATGCGCCTGAAGAACCGGGCGACTATCCCGTAATGGTCTGGATTCATGGCGGCTCACTGGTGACTGGCTCCGGCGGTTCGGCGTACGAGCCCAAGCGCCTCGTAGACCAAGGCGTCGTTGTTGTTACGATCAACTATCGCTTGGGCGCACTCGGGTTTTTGCCACATTCCAGCCTGGCCGATGAGGATAGCTCATTCGGTAACTACGGCTTGATGGACCAGCAGCTTGCCCTGCAGTGGATACAGGATAATATCGATGGTTTCGGCGGCAACCCCGACAACGTAACGATCTTTGGCGAATCGGCAGGCGGACATAGCGTTGCCAGCCATCTCGCCTCCCCCGGTTCAGCCGGCCTTTTTGACAAAGCGATCATCCAGAGCGGCTCGTACAGCCCAGCACAGCTATCGCAAGGAGCCGGACAGATCGCGTTCGGCGAATCGTTTGCCCGGGCCACCGGGTGCGCCGACCAGACGGACACCGGCAAGTGCTTGCGCGAATTGCCGCTCGAGACGATATTGTCGAACCAGGCAAGCAGCTACCTTCCGGTAACTGGCGGTACAGTGCTGCCGGAGTCGATCGATGCCAAGCTTGGCTCGGGTGACTTCAACGGTGGCCCCATCATGATCGGTAGCAATCTTCAGGAAGGCCGACTGTTCGTGGGTATTGAGAGTTTCGGAAATCCAGTCGATGAGGACGATTATCTGCCCCGTGTCGAAGCGTTGTTGCAAAGTGATCAGCGGACATACGATCGCGCGCAGGTTGCCAACGCTTATCTTGATCGCATAGTGGATCTGGAAAATATCGAGCCTACTGACCCGTCTCGCTACGCCCGCGCATTGGCAGCAATCAACACCGACTGGCGTTTTGCATGCGGCACCATAGAGCAATTGCAACAGGTGAATGCAGCCGGGCAAGCGGCGTATGGATATTGGTTTGTCGATGAAAACGCACCCAATATCGTTCGCACCGCCCAAGGCCCTTTAACGCCTCCGAGCTTTCCGTGGGGCGCGTCCCATGCTTTCGAGATTCAGTACGTGTTGGCTGATCAGGCAACGCTGGAGGACCGGGGCGCCACCGAATCGCAGATCGCGCTTGCCAACGCCATGGCAGGATATTGGACGAACTTCGCCAAGTTCGGTGATCCCAACGCCACTGACGGAGCTACCGGCAATGTCGCCTGGTCACCGCTTAGTGAGGCTGGAAACATGATCGCCTTAGAGCCATCAGAGCTCGGAGAAGTACCGGCAACCGACTTCGCTAGCTACCACAATTGCGACTTCTGGGCAGATCCGTCTGCAGCCCAGCAGCCGTAATCCCACCTCAGGCATGGCCCGCCAAGGGCCGTGCCCTTTCTTACGATATACCAGGATCGAAACCCAGCGAACCCGCCCGCTCCGCAGGTGAGCCATTGTCCCGTCCTATTGTCCCGTCCTATACCTGCAATTGCTGCATGACTCCTACCGGCTAACTTGCTGACCGATCCGGCACGGTCCATGACGGCCGCGCCACATCTACCCACCACCAAACGCAGCCGAGCTGCCATCACCCGTTTGGGTTTTGGCCAGGCCATCCCGGTTCATTTATGGTTGATCACGCAATCCGGATCAGATTGATCTTTTGCTGACCCCAAGGACACAACAACAATGAAGCCCGATCAAATTGCAAAACCCGCTACCCCGCTGCGTGCGCTGACCGTTGCGCTGCTCGGACTCAGCCTCAGCGCCTGTCTGTCCAGTGGCGGCAGCTCCAATTCTGCGCTCCCCGCTGCCCCGGCTGACCCGCTGCGAGTCGCCACGACTGAAGGTGAGGTCCGTGGAATCCAGTCTGGCGACATTCAGATTTTCCGCGGAATCCCTTACGCAGCACCGCCGATTGGTGAACGGCGCTTTGCTCCGACCGAGCCGGCGCCGAAACGCGAAGGCGTGCTGGAACTGGGCGAAGAGTTCGGCGCCATGTGTCCCCAGGTAGACCTGCTTACGCAGCAGGTACAAGGATCAGAAGATTGTCTGTTCCTGAACGTCTACGCGCCTGCCGACGCTGCCGACCTTCCGGTAATGATCTGGATCCACGGCGGCGCCTTCGTCTTCGGTAACGGTGGCGGTGAATACGACCCGACGCGTCTGGTCGCGAAGGATGTTGTCGTTGTTACGCTCAACTATCGCCTGGGCAATCTGGGCTTCCTCGCGCACCCCTCCCTCGAGTCCGATGGTGGCAACTTCGGGCTGATGGATCAGCAGGAAGCGATGCGCTGGGTTAAACGCAACATCGCCGCCTTCGGTGGAGACCCAGGCAACGTGACCATCTTCGGCGAATCGGCCGGTGGTCATAGCGTGATGAGCCATATCGTGTCTCCACGGGCCGAGGAGGAGGATCTGTTCCAGCGCGCTATCGTGCAAAGCGGCTCTTATGCTGCGTTCCAGTCTCCCAAGGCAGCGTCCCAGGCGGGCGGTGTGCTCGTAGCAGACGCGTTGGGCTGCGGGGATGCAGGGTCGGCGGATGAATGCCTGCGCAATGCCTCGGTGACCGATTTGCTCGCAGCCCAGGGGTCGCAGAGCATTCCGACCGTAGATCCGGCGACGAACCTGTTGCCGAAATCGATTCAGCAGGCGCTTGCCGAGAACGACTTCAACACCAGTCTGGACATCATGATCGGAAGCAACCAGAACGAAGGCACGCTGTTCGTCGCGCTCGACGAGCTGGGCGGCACTTCGCTGGAAGGGCAAGGAGAAAGCGAGTATCGAGACCGTGTCGCCGAGTTCTTCGCGCCGTATCAGGCCGCAGCGCCTTTCGATGACCAGCAGATCGCCAGCGACTACCTGGATATCTATAGCGGAGCCTCCAGCCCCTTCTCTCAGGCGCTTTCAGCGATCTGGACCGACTTCATGTTTGCTTGCAACAGTGCAGGCCAAGCGGCGACATTCGCCGGCAACAACATGAACACGTTCAAGTACTGGTTCCGCGATGAAAACGCACCCTGGACACTGGTCCGCCCTTCCTTTGTCAGCTTCCCGCTAGGCGCGACGCACGCCGGAGAAATCCCTTACGTCCTTTATCCCGAAAACACCATGCGCGATCGCTACACTGGCAGCCAATCCGATGTCGATGCATTGGCTGAAACGATGGTGGACTATTGGACAAGCTTCGCTCGGAATGGCGATCCCAACACGGCAGACGGGGTTGCAGCGGCCTGGCCGCAGGCGTCGTCCGGGCAGTATATGGTGCTGGACGTTCCGGCAACGGCTAGCACCGACGCCACGGAATTTCTTGCCTACCACCGTTGCGGATACTGGCAGAGTCCCCCGCTTCGCATGCAGTAACGTTCCACCGGGCCCGGCAACGGGCCCGGCTTCGCACGCTATTTTTGTTTCGCTACCACCGGCCGCTTCGGCAGGATGGCGAGAAAATTGCGTTGTGCAACCTTCAGCGCCACACCCTCTTCAAGCGCATCGAGGAACGCATCGAACCGCGACAGATGTTTGCCCAGGTTATCGAACCGCCCCACCACGTCCGATCCGATCATGAAACGATCAGGATAGCGCTCGACTAACCGCACCCACGCCGGGTCCGCTTCACCTTCTTCGTCCAGCAGATAGGTATCGAGCATGCTCCAGGATAGATCGATATAGAGATTGGAGTAGGTTGCGAGCATTCGGTCCAGCGTGTCGTGAAGAAAATCCAGACGTTCCTGGCGACGGTGAATTTCCGCGGATGTACCAGCATGAGCCCAGATGAATCGCACCTTCGGGTGGGCGCGCAGTGGCTCCTCGATCTCATGCAGATACAAGGGCTCGCGTTCACGCTTGGACGTGACATTGCTGTGGATCATGACCGGCATGTCAAATTCTGCGGCCAGATAATAAACGCGCGTCATGGCTTCGCTATTGGCACGCGGCACGTCGCCATGCGTCAGCGCCGTGAGATCGTCATGACGCGTAAATACCTCCCCGATTCCCTTCCACAGGCCCGGGAACATCTCGATCGTTCGGCGAACGTGTTCATCGGAGTTCTTGTCGTTCGGATTGAAGCCGGTGAGGAACGGATGGAACCGTTCACGTTGCTCCTCCGGAAGCTCGAGCAGCGCATGCGCGAGAATCGCATCGGTCGCGGTAAACCAGTAGGCGCCCGCATCGTCGCCGGCGTAATAGCGCGGGCGCCGCGGCTCGTTTTCATGCCACTTCTTCGCCACGGCCACGCCGGAAATCATCACGTCATCGATGCGATGTTCATCCATCTGCCTGAGCAGCGGCAGCATCCCTTGGCTGTTCTGAAAGAAATCAACGTAATGCAGATGTGCGTCGGTGTAGCGATACTCGCGGGCCTGGAGAGCGCAGGAAGCGAGCGATAGAACCACTAGCGGTACAACAATGACAGTGCGCAAGGCTCGTCTCCGAATCTTTGTAGCCTGTCAGACCGCGGCCTGACGCCGCGGTTTCAAAAGAGCAACAACCCGATCAGGCACTCTTACCAGTGCTGCCGGAATCCTTCTTGCGTTTGGACCGGTTGCCCATACGCACCCCGATATCCATAAGAAACTGCATGTAGCCTTCCTTGTCCTCGATGACCTCACGCCAGAATGGCGAGTGATACATCGCCATGGCGCCATGCACCAATGCCCAGGCAGCACAGTAGTGGAAGTACGCCGGTACGTCTTCCAGCTTGCCTTCGTCGATCCGTTCCTGGATCACTCCGGTAAGGTGGTTGAAGTTCGACGCACGAATCTGATGCAGCTCTTCGACCATCTCCGGCAACTGGTTGGTCTTGACGACTTTTTCTTCCAGACGATCGAACAGACGATATCGATCCGGGTCGCTCATCCGGAAGGCGAAGTATTCCCGGGACAAGGCCTCTTCGTCGCGCTCGATGGTTTCCGAATGCAGCAAGGCTGCGAGGTCGCGCTCGTAATCGAGCATCAGCCGCAGATAGATCTCCGCCTTGGATTTGAAGTGCTTGTATATCGTGCCTTTGCCGATGCCGACCTCGTCGGCAATCATTTCAACCGTGACGCTGTCCTCGCCCTGCTCCAGGAACAGACGGAGGGCCGTATCCAGGATCTCCTGTTCGCGGCGCCTGAACTCGCGCACTTTACGTGATTCTTTCTGCATTGATGTACCTGAAAATCCGAGCCGCAATGCAGGCCATTATGCCAACTTAATGACTGGATGCACACGCCTGGTTGCAACTTGACCGTCAGGTTCAATCCGGTCTCGACTGCCGCTTTGCCGTCCCCGATTCGTTCGCCTAGGCTACACGCTGAATGTCAGGAGTCAGCCCATGCACGAAGACCCACGCTGGAAAGCCGAATTCCCCCTCGATAGCGAAATTTGTTATCTGAATCACGCCGCCGTAGCCCCCTGGCCACGCCGTGCCAGCGAAGCGGTATGCGCCTTCGCTCTGGAAAACCAGACCCAGGGCGCACGCGACTATCCGCGCTGGAGCCGCCTGGAGCTGGTTTTGCGCGGCCAGTTTCAGCGCTTGCTCAACGCCCCGTCGAAAACCGACATCGCTTTGGTGAAAAACACCTCCGAGGCATTGTCGTTCGTCGCAGCGGGTCTTGACTGGCAACCAGGGGACGAGGTGCTGACCAGCGACGAAGAGTTTCCCTCCAACCGCATCCCCTGGGAGGCTTTGGCGTCGCGGGGCGTGGCCCTTACAGCAGTCAGCCTCAAGGGTGATGACCCCGAAGGCTCGATTATCGCTGCCATGACGCCGAGAACCCGGCTGTTGACGATCAGCTCTGTGCAGTATGCCAGCGGGCTACGCATGGATCTTGAGCGCCTTGGACGAGCCTGCCGGGAGCGCGGCATCCTGTTTTGCGTAGACGCCATACAATCGCTGGGGGCCCTGCCCCTCGACGTTCAGGCAATAGGCTGCGACTTTGCCATGGCCGATGGACACAAGTGGCTAATCGGACCGGAAGGCCTCGGCGTTTTCTATTGCCGCCGGGAGGTACGCGATCGATTGCAACTGACCCAGTTCGGCTGGCACATGGTCGAGGATATGGGCAATTACGACAGGCTGGATTGGCAACCGGCGAGCAGTGCCAGGCGCTTCGAAGCTGGCAGTCCGAACACACTCGCCCAGCATGCGCTTTCGGCGAGTCTCGAACTCTTGCTGGAAACCGGCATGGATCAGGTGGCCAGCGCCATACAGGAGCGGGTAAGTTTTCTGATTGAGGCGTTGCGCTCGCGCTCGGGTGTCAGAATCCTCAGTCCAACCGAGGAAAGCCGGCGGGCAGGAATCGTGACTTTCGCGGTCGATGGTATCGACCAGCGGCAGCTGTTCGAGGCATTGAAGCTTCACGGCATAGTCTGTGCCCAACGCGGCGGTGGCATACGCTGGTCTCCCCATTTTTACACTCCGCAGCTGGTTCTGGAGCGGGCGTTGGATATCCTGGACCGAGCGATTGAAGAGATGCGCAGTTAACGCGCTTCACGATAAGCGGCGCTGGAACGTATTCCAAATCAGTTTATAAATGACGATTAATCGACTGGAAAGCTCGGCGTCGTAGACGATACTCAATTCATCAGGACACGGTGTCTCCCCCAAGTTCCGCGTCCTGTCCAGATGGGCCCTGCAACCCCGTCTGGTGCAACACTCCTAATGGTCTTGACCCGAATTCGTCCCCCAGAATTCGGGTTTTTTTTGCGTGTCAGTCGGCCGCGAGCGGAAACAGTCGGTGGAAGTTTTCAGTGGTCGACTGCGCCAGCCGCTCCAGCGTCACGCCACGAAGGTCGGCGAGGAACTCGGCAACGTCTCGCACGAATTGGGGCTCGTTGGGCTTGCCCCGATGCGGCACGGGCGCCAGATACGGCGAGTCGGTTTCTACCAGCAAACGCTCGGCTGGTACCTTGCGAGCCACGTCACGCAGCGCATCGGCATTTCGGAAAGTCACGATGCCCGACAGTGAAATGTAGTAACCCATGTCCAGCGCGGCACGGGCCATTTCCCAGTCTTCGGTGAAGCAATGCAATACGCCGGCATGCGGCAGATCGGCCTCGCGCAGCAAATCGAGCGTATCGCTGCGCGCAGCACGGGTGTGAATGATGACAGGCTTGCCGGTTTGCCGGGCGGCCTGAAGATGACAGCGAAACGAGTCACGCTGTTGCGAGGCCATCTCCGGTTCGTAATGGTAGTCCAGACCGGTTTCACCAATAGCAACCACCCGGGGATGATCGAGCATGTCGAGCAGCCACTCGAGACTGATAGTGGTATCTGCCGACAAATCCAGCGGATGAATACCAACGCTGCAGTACACGTCCTGGTAGCGCTCGGCCAGACGCTTGACTACCGGCGCGTTGGCCGCGTCTACACCGATACAGAGAAACTTGCCGACGCCGCGCTCGCGGGCGGCTTCAAGCGCGACATCCAGCGAACCGGAATGCGACGCGAGATCGAGGCGGTCAAGGTGACAGTGGGAATCTACAAGCATGATTACATCGTATGAGTTGGACGGTCGGATTTGAGCGCCCCGGCCAGGTAGGTTTCGATTTTGCTGCGAGCCGTGTTGTCCTGATCGCTGAACTGGACGCCTATCCCCGCTGCTCTATTGCCCTGCGCGCCCTTCGGTGTGATCCATATGACCTTTCCGGCTACTGGTATCTTTTCCGACTCCTCCATGAGGTTCAGGAGCATGAATACCTCATCGCCGGGCCGGTAGCTCTTGTTGGTCGGAATGAACAGGCCGCCATGCTTGACGAAGGGCATATAGGCGGCGTACAGCACGGACTTGTCCTTGATGGTCAACGACAGGATGCCATTGCGTGGCCCCGGCGCAGTCGGGTTGCTCATGTATCGTCAGATCCTTGTGGGGTCGGCTGATGTCGAGGTTAACGCCTTTCCACCAATTGTTTCCACTGTATCAGCAGTGTTTCGAGTAACAGCGCTCGGTTCAGGTTGGCCTTGCCCAGAATCATGCCTCGGTGATCCAGGAGCCAGGCTTGCCAAAGCATCAGCGCTCGAAGATCAAGCCGCTGCGCCATGTACCCGAGCACCTTGTCCATATCGGCATTCAGCGCAGTTTCTACAGCCCCGGTCGACAGCCGGAGCAGATCGAGCGTCCAACTGTGGAACCAGTCGACGATAAGTTCGAGCGGTACCTTCGACCAGCGCTCGACCAGTTGCGAAGCCCCTGCCTGCCCCTTCAGCAGTTCCTTCACACCCTCAACCAGCTGGGCGCGCATGTTCAGCGCATCCATCGCCGCCAGATCAGCCGCTCGCAGCGGAGCACCGTTGGCCATGAGTAACAGCGCTTCACTTTGCTTCAGATCGAGCTCGGGCATCAGCTGGGCCAGCCATTGCACAGCATCCGCAGACGGTGGCATGCCCAGTGTCTGGACCAGACAACGGCTGCGAATGGTTGCAAGCAGGCGGCTGGGCTGATCGCTCACCAGCAGCAGAAAGGTGTCACGTGTGGGCTCTTCAAGCGACTTGAGCAACGCATTCGCTGCGTTCAGGTTCATCGCCTCGGCGGGGTGCAGCAGCACGACCTTCCGTCCGCCCTGCTGGGCAGTCTGGGCTATGAAGTCACCAAGCTGACGGACCGCGTCGACGCGGATCGCCTTGCCCTCTTCTTCGGGTGCTACGCTAAGAACATCCGGGTGACTGCCCGCCTGCCGCAGCAGACAGCTGCGGCATTCGCCGCAAGCGAAACCGTGGCGAGGACCCAGGCATAGCAGAAAGGCTGCGAACGCTTCGGCAAACCTCCGCTTACCGATACCGGGCGGGCCGCCGAACAGATAGGCATGGGCGTGGCGCTGCTGCGCCACCAAGGAGGCCCATGTCGGTTCGTGCCAGGGACAAGGCGCCCCAGCCTGTTCAAGCATGCCAACGCTCCAGTACTTCATCGATGACCGGCTGCATCCGCGCTCGGACGTCGTCCAGGCCGCCGCTGGCATCGACGATGCGATAGCGCGCCGGATCGGCTGCAGCGCGCGCAAGGTAGGTATTTCTCACCGCATCGAAGAACGCGGTCGGCTCGCGTTCGAATCGATCCAGCGCGTTACGCGCCCGCGCTCTTTCCAGCCCCACGTCCACCGGAACGTCGAAGACCACGACGAGGTCCGGGCGCAACGACCCTTGCACCCAGTCTTCGAGCACTGCGATGCGCTCTGGGTCAATCCCGCGCCCCCCTCCCTGATAAGCGTAAGTTGCGTCAGTGAACCGGTCACTGATAACGACTTGCCCCCGGGCGAGCGCCGGGAGGATCAATGCCCGCAGATGCTGGGCCCGCGCGGCGAAAACCAACAGAAGTTCGGCATCCGCCGCAACGGGCTCGTCGTGGTCCGCCAGCAGGACACCTCTGATCTGCTCGGCCACAGGCGTTCCGCCAGGCTCTCGAGTCAGCAGCGGTTTGCAACCCGCTTGGCCAAGCGCCTCGGCGAAGATCCTGAGGTTGGTCGACTTCCCCGCGCCTTCCGGTCCTTCGAACGTAATGAACAAACCTGTCACGGCCGATCCCCTGCATTTGGCTCGGCAGGCGCAGGACTCGATCGATAGTCCTTGGCACGTTGCTCGATCTGATAATGCCGCACGGCAGCATTGTGCTCGTCAAGTGTGTCGGAGAATACGTGGGAGCCATCGCCACGGGCGACGAAATACAAGCTGGTTCCGGCGGCTGGATTCAACGCCGCGTGAATCGCTTCGCGCCCGGGCATGGCGATGGGTGTTGGCGGCAGGCCATCGATCACATAGGTGTTGTACGGCGTCGTTTCACGCAGATTGGCTCGACCGATGCGGCCTCGATACTGGTCGCCCATGCCGTAGATTACCGTCGGATCGGTCTGCAGACGCATTCCCTGCCGCAACCGCCGGACAAAGACTCCGGCGATTTCGTTTCGCTCGTGGGGAACGCCAGTCTCGCGCTCGATGATCGAGGCGAGGATAAGCGCTTCGTATGGCGTATCGATTGGCAAGCCGTCTTCACGCTTTTCCCATTCTTCGGCCAATACTTCCTGCATGCGCCGATGCGCGCGCAGCAGCACATCACGATCGCTCATGCCAAGGGTGTACAAATAGGTGTCGGGGAAGAACTGCCCTTCCGGATGCTCCTCGCCGAGCCCCAGCTCCTGCATGACCTGGTCTGCGGGGATATCTTCCGGAAGGGTCTGTTGCAGCCGCTCAGCCCGGGCGAGCGCTATGCGGAACTGTTTGAAGGTCCAACCCTCTACCAGGGTCACGCTACGCTGCAACACCGCGCCACGCTGCAACAGGGCAAGCAGGTCCTGAACGGTCATGCCCGGCTCGACGGGGTATTCGCCAACCTGCAGTACCGCATCCGGCATTTTCCATTGCCAGTAACGGCGAATCCACTGCGAGCGAGAAAGCACATCGCGTTGCTCAAGCGATGAAAGAACCCGTCCCGGCGTGCTACCCGGTGCAACGTCGAGCGTCTGCGGAACATCGATACGCAGCGGCTGATTCAACGCAGAAACCAGAACCAGGTAACCGCCTACCGCTAGAATACCTAGCAGAAGAACCATAAAAACAATAACTAAAGAGATCTTCTTCACAAATGACTTCACTCCAGAGCCTGCATTGACAATGCCTGGGCCTTGCGTGTCGCGGCGCCAATCGGCCACGCATGTTCTGCAACGGCCGTTACCGGCCAGACGCCAAACACGCTGTTGCAGCAAAATACTTCGGTGCTCTGCCCGAGCTCTTCCATCCTGACGTGACGCTCCGCTACAGTTTCTCCGGATCGGCGCAATGCGTTGACCAGATAATCACGCATCACTCCCTGAACGCCGCAAAGTGTCAGATCCGGGGTCACCCAGGCGTCCGCAAAGCGCAGGAAGAGATTGCTCATGGTACCTTCAACCAGGTTCCCCTCGGTATCCTGCATCAGCCCCTCCGGGATCGCCGGATCCTGCCACTCGGAACGGGCCAAAACCTGTTCCAGCCGGTTCAGGTGCTTGAGACCTGCCAGCAGGGGTTGCTGAGCAAGACGCGTCTGGCAGCAGAATAGCCTGACGCCGGCCTTTTCGTTGCTGGCGTCAACGGGCGGCAACGGCCCGGCCTGGATGATGCGAAGCGGTGACTGCGGTTCGGGAAGTCGATAACCGCGCGGTCCGGATCCGCGCGTTATGGTCAGCTTCAGCACGCCCTCAACCACCTGGGTGGCGATCGCGGTCACTTCGCTTTCGATAAGTGGCTGGTCGAGCTCAAGCTTCAACCGCCTGGCGCCGCGGCCGAGCCGCTCGAAGTGCAATTCGCGCAACGTCACGCGGCCATCGCTGATGCGAAACGTTTCATAGAGCCCGTCACCGTACGCCAGGCCACGGTCATCTGCAGGTACCTGATCGACCAGTGAGCCGTTGACCAGCCGAAGCTGCAAAGCTTCAGCGGCCGCAGACATTTCGATTAGCCAAGGCGCTTGAAGACCAGACTGCCGTTGGTGCCGCCAAAGCCGAATGAATTCGACACGACAACATCAAGCTGGCGATTCTGTGCATCATGCGCCACGTAATTCAGGTCGCATCCCTCGTCGGGATTGTCCAGATTGATGGTTGGCGGAGCGACCTGGTCGCGTAGCGCGAGAATGCTGAATATCGCCTCGACTGCACCGGCTGCTCCCAGCAGGTGCCCGGTCA
>CAYZFU010000046.1:0-1859 GCA_964477725.1 uncultured Halopseudomonas sp. | reverse complement strand
ATCGACTTGGTGGAGCTGATCGCGAGCTGCTGCGCATGCTCGCCAAACACTGATTTCACTGCGCGGGTCTCGGCCAGATCACCGGCCATGGTGGACGTACCGTGGGCATTGATATACCCCACCGAAGCGGGATCGACCCGCGCATCGTTCAGTGCGTTGCGCATACACTGCGCACCACCGCGACCGTCTTCTGGTGGCGCAGTCATGTGGTAGGCGTCGCCGCTCATGCCGAAGCCAATCAGTTCGGCGTAGATGGTAGCGCCCCGCGCCTTGGCCATCTCGTACTCTTCGAGAACCAGCGCCCCGGCGCCATCGGACAGGACAAAACCATCACGATCCTTGTCCCAGGGCCGACTCGCCTGTTGCGGAGCGTCATTGCGGGTAGACAGCGCCCGTGCTGCGCTGAACCCGCCAAGGCCAAGACTGCTTGTGGCCATTTCGGAGCCGCCAGCGATCATCACGTCGGCCTCACCGTAAGCGATGTTGCGCGCGGCCATGCCGATGCTGTGCGTACCGGTAGTGCAGGCAGTCGTCAGCGCGTAGTTCGGACCTTGCAGGCCATACTGGATCGACAGGTAGCCGGCCACCATGTTGATGATCGAACCTGGCACGAAGAACGGAGAAATCTTGCGCGGTCCGCTAGCCAGCAACAACTCGTGATTCTTCTCGATGTTGGTCAGCCCGCCGATCCCGGACCCCATCGAGACGCCGATACGGTCTCTGTTCTGGTCCGTCACTTCCAACCCCGAATCCCGAATGGCCTGGATACAGGCGGCTATGCCGTATTGAATGAACAGGTCGAGCTTGCGCGCTTCCTTTGCCGACATGTAGGGCTCAATGTCGAAATCTTTGATCGACCCGCCGAAACGCGTACCGAAGGCACTGACGTCCATGTGCTCGATAGGGCCGATTCCGCTTTGTCCCGCCAGGGCGGCCTGCCAGCTGCTGTCCACGGTGTTACCAAGAGGTGACAGCATTCCAAGCCCAGTTACCACGACGCGTCTGCGCGACACAGGAGACTCCTTCATTTACCTGTAGGGGATCGCCAGCGGGCCCAGCCCGCAGCAAATCGCGCTATTGTCCGCATAATTGAGCGTCGCGGCAACTCACCGAGACAACAGGTTGCGCAGATGCAAAAAAGCCGCAGATTACTGCGGCTTTTTTGATCTGCCATTTGCGCGATTACTTTTGGTGAGCGTTCACGTAATCGATAGCTTCTTGGACAGTGGTGATCTTCTCGGCTTCTTCATCCGGAATCTCGGTCTCGAACTCTTCTTCGAGAGCCATCACCAGCTCGACAGTGTCGAGGGAGTCAGCACCAAGATCTTCAACAAAAGAAGCGCTGTTGGTCACTTCTTCTTCTTTGACGCCGAGCTGTTCGGCAACGATTTTCTTGACGCGTTCTTCGATGGTACTCATACCTGTGTTCTCACTCCTGTTTGCAGTTCCGAGAAGCCGGACTGCGCGTAGTTTATAGAAACGATTTACGCTTAAGCAAGCGTGAAAAGAATCTATGTATCACGGCCGGGCCGTGTGGCCCAGCCAGCCTAAATTGTTGGCACACGCCAGAGCATAGTCGTCCGGGGCGGGCGTGACCACCCATTCAATTCATGAACATGCCGCCATTCACCGGCACGGTCGCCCCGGTGATATAACCTGCCGAGTCGCTGGCCAAGAATGCCACCACCGCCGCAATCTCTTCGGCCTGCCCGAGACGCCCAAGAGGGATCTGGTCGAGCATCACCTGCCGCTGCCCATCGTTCAACGCTCGAGTCATATCCGTGTCGATGAAACCGGGAGCGATCGAGTTGACCGTAATCGCTCTGGAGCCGACCTCACGAGCAAGCGCCCGGGTAAAG
>CAYZFU010000045.1:13559-17562 GCA_964477725.1 uncultured Halopseudomonas sp. | reverse complement strand
AGATACTGCATGGACGCGGAGGCGTTCGTTCTGGCACCATCCGCGGCCTTCAGTCGCTCATGACGGGCGACGTACAGCGACCAAGGATTCCCAATGACTACCCTGCCACCCTGCCCCGCCTGCAACTCGGAATTCACTTACGAGGATGGCGTCAACCTGGTGTGCCCGGAGTGCGCACATGAATGGTCCGCAACAGATGCCAGCGTTGAGCGAAACGATGAGAATGCTGTCATCAGAGATGCGAACGGCACGCCTCTCGCGGACGGTGATTCGGTTACGGTGATCAAGGATCTGAAGGTCAAGGGTTCTTCCCTGGTGGTAAAGGTCGGTACCAAGGTGAAGAACATACGGCTGGTCGATGGCGATCATGACATCGATTGCCGAATCGACGGCATTGGCGCAATGAAGCTGAAGTCAGAGTTCGTACGGAAGGTGTAACGCCTGGGAAAACGCCCGCACCAGGCGGGCGTTTGTTGGTCAGACTTCTGCGTTGTGGTACACGTTCTGCACGTCGTCGACGTCGTTGAGCATGTCCAGCAGCTTGTCCAGCATGTCGACATCTTCCCCGCTTATCGCGGTCATGGTCTGCGGCAGGAACTGCACTTCGTCGACCGCGAAGTCAACGTCACCCAGGGCGTCGGTCAAAGCCTGCTTGGCTCTGGCATATTCGGTGTGCGGGGTGAACACGGTAATCGTACCGTTCTAGTTTTCGATGTCGGTGACGTCAACGTCCGCCATCATCAACGCCTCGAGCACTGCCTCTTCATCATCGCCGGCGAAAGCCAGGATCGCACAGTGATCGAACATGTGACTGACGCTGCCGGCCACACCGAGCTTGCACTTGGTCTTGGTGAAGCAATGACGCACGTCGGCGATGGTGCGGTTCGGGTTGTCGGTCAGACAATCGACGATAACCATGCAGTTGCCGGGTCCGAATCCCTCGTAACGCGCCAGCGCAAAATCCTCACCGCCGCCACCCTTGGCTTTGTCGATTGCCTTATCGATAACGTGAGCGGGCACCTGGTCTTTCTTCGCCCGCTCAATGAGACCGCGTAAGGTCAGGTTGCCGGTAGGATCCACGCCCCCTGACTTGGCACTTACATAGATCTCCCGAGCGTACTTGCTGTACAGCTTGGTTTTGGCGTCAGCCGTCTTGGCCATGGATTCTTTGCGGTTCTGGTAGGCGCGTCCCATGAGTACATCCCAGTGAATTCGGAAAGCCGCCGATTCTACCCGCACTCGGGCGGCATATCCATGTCTCTGCGGGCTCGCTTGGCCTACAGCCCACGCCGCACGCGGACCGTACCCAAAGGTGTGCGCGGGTCCGGTAGCGAACTTTGCCAGCGCTTCGCTGCCCTAATGTAGGAACCCTGACCGCAGTCGAGTATCGGCAGCGGCCTGCTACGGGGCAAGAATGTCTGTCGTATGACCGTTCGAAGTGAGATGCGGCGAAGCCCTGGCGCTGTTCGACCCAAGCAATCCAACGATCGGATGGACACACGATGAAACGCGCACTACTCACCTCCGCCCTCGCCTTGTTGCCGGGCATCGCTCTGGCGGCCACCGACTGGCAAAAGTCGCTGCAGGATGAAATCACCCGGATCGACAACTATTTCCCCGGAGAGCTAGGCCTGTACGTTCAGAGGCTGGGCGACGGTGCCTCGCTATCCTGGCATGCGAGCGAGAGTTGGCATCTGGGCTCCCTCATGAGCGTGCCGATCGCGGTGGAAGTCTTCGATCGAATCGATAAGCGCGAGCTGAGCCTGAGCGATACCGTGGAGCTTGAACAAGCGCGCATCGTCGATGGCCCGGGAGAAACCAGCCAGCATCAGCCGGGCACCTCGCTGAGCATTGGTTACCTCCTGGAGCAGATGCTCGGAACCGGCGACCAGACCGCTGCAGACGTGCTCATCGGAATCGTCGGCCTGGACGCCGTGAACCAGCGCGCCCAGCAACTGCTCCCGCCCGGCAGCGATTACCAGCAGCTAGGGCCGATCACGCGGCCGCTGGAAATGCACCGCAACGTATTCGGCATCCTTCATCGAGGCGCCTTCGATCTCACCGCTACCGATTTTCTGGAGATACGCAAGGCCGGGGATCCGGAAGCTCAGGTCGAAGCGTTTCAGGAACGGCTGGGTATCGGCCGGCAAGACCTGAAAGTGCCTGATCTGGCCAGCGCCTACGCGCTGTATTACGCCACACCGATCAACTCTGGCCAACTCGACAGCTTCGCCGGCGTGCTGGCCACGGTGCAATCGGGTCAGGCGTTGTCACCGGAGAGTACCGAGGCCCTGCTGACAATGATGCGTCTGGGCAGCGGTCGACTGACCAGTGGCCTTCCGGATTCGGCGAGCTATGCGAGCCTGAGCAGCGATCTTCCGCGACGGGTATGCGACGCCGGAGTCATCTCGACCGGCATGTTTCGTGGTGATACCGAGTCTGACGGTGTGATTGTCGCGGCCTGCACGCGTGGCCCTGCTTCGGCCGAGGAAGCGGGTCAGGCATTGACCGAGATAGGCAAGGCGATAGCCCAGTCGGGCGTCATGCAAAATGGCGAGTAGCGGCCAGGCGGCGCTCGGCTCACAAGCCCTGAACCGTGCTAAGCCAGGCGACACCCAGACAGGTCACCACAACGATGCTGAGCGGCTTGCGTAGCGAGGGATACCATACTGGCGCGAGCCCGTAACGAACCGCCCAGATATCCGCGAAGTACAGCGCCGCGAAGGCCACGAAAATGACCGGAAGACCGAAATCGACCGGCAGGCTGAGCGCCACCCAGCCCAGCAGCGGGGGGATGATCGACAGGCCGAGCTGCACCGGCGCTTTCTCGCTATGTTCATCGGCACGCATCGCCAGGCCCCAGTGGATTGCTCCCATGAATGCCAGGACGATGGCAGCGTAAGCCATCAACTCCTCCAGCACTCGCTCACGCCAGGCCTCGGGTGTGACCCACATACCAAGCGCTCCTGTGACAAAGGGAACCAGGCCGGCCAGTCCGAAGCCTACGGCCAGCCGAGGCGGTCGTATCGCGCTGAAGGGATGCATGCTCGCTCCGCTATCCGTGAGGTGGGGATCCGTATCGATTGCGAATCATTATAGGTCCGGCGGCTTCGCCGGCAAGCCTTGATCCGCCATCGGGTTGTTGGCTGGTGCCTGTCCGCTGCGAGGGATCGCTCGCAACAAACGTTTCAGGTTACGCTCAAGATCACTCCACTGCCCGCGCCCGCCCGATCCAGCTGCCGCCGCGTAAGTGACCCGAACGTACTCGTCGAAGAACGCGGCCAGCTCTTCCCGTTGTCTGGGTAGCGCTTGGGACAACCGTGCCTGCCACGCCCGTGGTCCTTCAGCAGTCTGTGCCTGCAAGCCGATCCTAGCCAGGCGCCGATTCAGTCGCAGCCACGCCTCGCGGCGCGGGTCACGCCGCCGTCGTTGTGGACGAAGCGTCCAAAGGGCGAGCGGAACCATGACCAGCAGCATTGCTAGCAGCGCATACAAACCCACTCGCTGCCAATCGCTCGTGCCCAGCCAGCGCTTGAAGAACTCCAGCTGACGCTCGCTTTCGTAACCGAGCACCTTCAACTGCCATTGATAATTCACATCATCCCAGGTCAGTCGGATGTCGTTTACCCAGCCGATGTTGCGGTAACGGGCGCTGGCAAGCGGTGCGTTCTCGAGGAAGGTGCCCTCGTCCATGATCGCGTCCTGGATGCCCTGCTCGATGCGCTCGGGAGCAACCTGAAAGGTTGGGTCAACCGATATCCAGCCTTCGCCCGGTATCCAGGCTTCCACCCAGGCATGCGCGTCGAACTGATGCACCAGCACATAATTGCCGCGCGGGTTGATCTCACCACCCTGGTAACCGGCTACGATGCGCGCGGGAATGCCGGCAGCACGCAGCACGAACGCCATGGCGCCGGCGAAATGCGCACAGAATCCCCGCCTTTTATCGAACAGAAACTCGTCGTTGGTATGCCGGCCCAACCGGTCGGGGCGAAGCGTGTAG
>CAYZFU010000045.1:0-13549 GCA_964477725.1 uncultured Halopseudomonas sp. | reverse complement strand
AAATGCGTCAGTACCGCCTGGACCAGTTCCCGATCGTCCGGGTGTTGTCCGCGAAGTGAAGCAGCCCAGGCCCTCGTTCGAGGGTCCGCCCCCTCCGGGAGGCTGAGGTAAACCCTGCGCTGCACTGGATCCAGCCGCTGCGGATCGAGCCGGCTCTGTCGCCACGACGTGGCTGCGTAGAACAGCGTCTGGCTGATGGGTCGGCGCGCCTGCAGCATGAAATCGCGGGTCAACATCAGGCGATCATCGAGGCTGGTAGCGCCACGCAGACTGAGCGCCCAGGCCTGCCCGGTCGGCGGGATCATTACCTGGTAGGTGATCGGATCCCCTGCTGCTTCCCAGGGCGGGACCGGCCCACTGGAGGCGAAGCCCGAGTGGCTCCAGTTGCGCCCGTCGAAATGGCCTAGCGTCAACGCTCGCCAGTAGAGCTGCGGATGTGGCGGAATTTCGCCGACGAAACTGGCGCGAAACGCCAGATTGCCGGAGCGTGCGACTTCCGCGACGTCGCCTGGTGCCATGCTTTCGGCCAGGCCGATACGATCCTGCCCGGGGGTGTTCACAGCCCACAATGGCCCGACTCTCGGGAAAACCAGGAATAACACCAGCATCAGCGGGACCGCCTGCAGCAGCATCACCGCTCCGGTGCGAAACGCGCGTGCCGGGTCGTTGCGCGCGGGTGTCTGTTGCAGGCCGACCAATGCGGCAACCAACACCAGAAGCGAGAAGCACTGATACAACGCAAGTGCAATGCCCTGGTCGAACAGGAAAGCGGTCGCGACAATAAAGAAACCCAGATAGATCACCACCAGGGCGTCCCGTGGTGTGCGCATTTCCAGGAGTTTGAGCATGAACAGCACCAGCAACAGCATCACCGCCGCGTCCAGCCCGATCAGTGTCCCCTGCGCGGAGAACACCCCGGCGCACGTCGTGACCAGCGCCAGTATCTTTATCAGCTTGCCTGGATAGTTCCAGCGCATTCGCTGGATCTGTATGCGCCATAAAGCGCAGACCAGCCAGAGCACAGCGACCCATATCGGCAGACGCGGCAAATGCGGCGCCAGCACCACCACCTGGGCTGTGAGCAGCCACACCAGGCTGTTACGCGGGATCAGCGCGGCGCTCATGTACCCTCCGAGTACAGCGCCACGGCCCTGAGGCAGGCGTCTCGATGTGCCTCGCCCCGACCGGGTTCTACACGCGTGTCGCCGAGTAGCACGCCGAAAGGCTGGCCCGCCTGATCGAGCTGTAAAATCCAACCGGTGAGACATCCCAGCCGCCCTTCCAGATCCATGGCCGGCACATCGTCGAGACTGAGCCACAGACTGCTCTGTGATGGCTCGGCGAAAATCTTGCTATGCAGCCCCTGGCCGCGAGACCAGGCGCGCCAGTCCAGACGACGCTTGGAGTCGCCCGGCTGATAGTCCCGCAGGCCCTGGAAATCCTCGACCCCCTCACCACGCGGCTGCTCGCCTTCGCCTTCACGGTGACGATTCTGCTTCGGCAGTTCGGCTTCGATCGGTTTTGGATAGACGAGCACCTGCCAGTTCAGATCCACCAGGCTCCAGGCCACGAACCAGCCGAGCGGATACCGGGTTTCCACGCGAAGCCGGCCCGGGCTGAACCAGCCTCGACGATGCGTTGGGTGATACAAGGTAATATCCATCTCGCCATTGCCGGGCACGTCGATGCGCTGCGCTTGCGTACCCCGCCAGCGCAAACTGATCGACTGGTGCTCGCGGCGCCCCCCGCGCAACTTCAAGTCAAAGGGCGCAGCCTCCCCAGCGAAGACGGAGCGGCTCCCCGAGCTCTGTAACTGCAGCCTGGCGAGGTTGCGGTACGTATGGTGAAGCGCGACCCAGAACAGACTGCCGAGCGTGAACGTAACCGCATAAACCAGGCTGTTCTGATAGTTGATCGCGCCCAGGAGCATGATCAGAAGCAGCAGCAACATGCCCAGTCCGGCCCGACTGGGCAGGATGAAGATACGCCGATGATCGAGCCGCACCTGGCTCGCTGCCGGAATCCGCCGGTTCAACCAGCGAGCGAATGCGCCACGCGGGCGCGCAGCCGAACGAGCCGTCACACTGCAGGTACCTCGTTGAGCAACCATTGTGCCAAGCCTTCGCCACCGTGCCCGGCCGGATCCTCACTGGCGCGCAACCTATGACTGACCACCGCAGGTAGCACCGCCTGTACATCTTCGGGAATGACGTAGCTGCGCTGTTGCAGCATGGCCCAGGCACGGGACGCTGCCAGCAAACCGAGACTGGCGCGCGGCGAGAGTCCCCAGGCACAGACCTGCCCTTCCCGGGTACGGTTAACCAGCCTGAGGATGTAATCGATGATGGCATCGGTCGCCGTTATGTCCGGGACCATGGCCTGAAGCGTGTGCAGTTGATCACGGGTCAACGCGGGTTCGATCCGGTCCAGGCGAACGCGTCGAGCATCCCCCTGCAGCAGGCTCTTCTCGGCAGCTTCGGAAGGATAGCCGAGCGATAGGCGCATCAGGAAACGGTCTAGCTGCGACTCGGGCAGTACATAGGTGCCGCTCTGCGACACCGGATTCTGGGTCGCGATGACGAAGAATGGATCCGGCAGAGATCGGGTAGCGCCATCTACAGTTACCTGCCCCTCCTCCATTGCCTCGAGCAATGCGCTCTGGCTCTTGGGCGTGGCACGATTGATCTCGTCTGCAAGAATGAGTTCGGCAAAGACCGGGCCCGGATGAAACTCGAACTGGGCGGTATCCCGATTGAATACCGAAGTCCCCAATATGTCGCCTGGCAGCAGATCGCTGGTGAACTGGATGCGTTGATGGCTCAGGCCGAGCACTCGCGCCAGTGCCTGAGACAACGTTGTCTTGCCCATGCCGGGCAAGTCCTCCAATAGCAGATGGCCCTTGGCGAGAATACAGGCCACCGCAAGTCGTACCGTATGCCGTTTTCCGAAAAGAACCTGATCGACCGCTTCCACCGCACGATCCAGCGCATCCCTCATGTACACCTCTTTTTATACCGTCCTTGAACTATGACCATACCCGTTCCGCTTGGTGCAGCGAAAAACGCAAAGCGAAAGCGAGGGACATGACTGAGAGCTTCTGAAAGCGAGGATCGGACCGGGATCGGCAGATGAGCCGCCGAGCTACGGGTAGCACTGTCGCAGTCAGACCACGACAGTCTAAACGGCGAAGAGCGAAGCGGCGAGTGCGCGTTGCTCGGCTTGGCGCCGGCCGAAGGGCCACAAGGGCAATCCGCTGCCTACAAGCCGGGCCAGCCCGGCATCCCACCTGCTTCCCAGCCGGACACCTACCTGTGCAGGCGTGCGTTACACAAGGCGAAGCCCTGAGTACACGTCGCCTGAAGTCCTGCGGGACGAGGTTCGATGGGCTACGGCAGCGTAAGCTCAGAGGTAGGCCCGCTCGTTGCGGTGCGCCGTAAAACAGGCGCACCGCAACAAGGCCAAAAGAAGAGGTCGGGAATTACTGCAGACGCGCGACAACGAAATCGTGCAGGGACCCGACCGTGGCAAAAGCTTCGCCTTCGATTTCGTCATCGGGAATCTGCACACCAAACTGCTTTTCGATATCTTCGAGTATCACCACGACCGCCATCGAATCGAACTCTGGCAATCCGCCCAGCAGCTCGGTTTCGGCGTCCAGCACAACGCTTTCATCAATCAGCAGACTGCGGCGCAACAGCGCCTGAATCTCGGCCAGTCGATTCAATGAGGTATCTCCTGCTGGGGAAAAATCGGCAGCGGCGGATTCTGCCAAAATTGACAATGGCGCACCAGCGTTACTCCAAGCGGCGCTCACCGTTGGTCGCTCAGTACTTCGGGCGCTTGCTCCGGCACAGAATGGCCGAGCTCCAGGCTGCCGCGATCGGTCCATTGCTCACCAAGCTCTGCTTTAACAGATACGCCCAACTCCTTGAAATCATTAACCTGCTTGACCAGGTTGCCGCGTCCGCTCACCAGCTGGTCGCAGGCTTTCTGATAGGCATCGGTAGCCGATTCCAGGTTCTTGCCGATCTTGTCCATGCTGCCGAGAAAGGTGCGCAGTTTGTCGTGTACCTTCCCGGCGCGGTCCGCCAGCTCGGCGGTGTGCCGGTTCTGGTCTTCGAATCGCCACAACTGGCGGACAATGTTCAAGCTGGTGAGCAGCGTGGTCGGTGTTGCGACTAGCACGTTCTGCTCAATTGCCTTCTGAAACAGTTTCTCGTCCGCTTTCAGCGCCTCGACGAAAGCAGACTCGATGGGGATGAACATGAACACCATCTCCGGAGCGTTCAGGCCAGGCAACTCGAAGTAGTTACGATCCGACAGCTCCCGTATGCGCTGCCCTATCGCCTGGACGTGCTCGGCCAGGGCGATGTTGCGCTCGGTATCGTCTTCGGAGTTGATGTAGCGGGTATAGGCGTTGAGTGACACCTTGGCGTCGATGATCAGGTGCTTGCCCTGCGGCAGATATACCAGAACATCCGGACGCTGCCGCTGGCCCTCGGCGTTGGTAAAACTCACCTCGCGCTTGAAATCCTCGCCCGCGCGCAGACCGGAACGCTCGAGCACGTTTTCCAGAATCAGCTCCCCCCAGTTACCCTGGGTCTTTTTCTGCCCACGCAGCGCAGTGCTGAGATCATGGGCTTCCTGGGTGATCTGTCGATTCAGCTCCTTGAGGTGCATCAGTTCCTGCGCCAGCGCAGCCTGCTGCTGGGTATCCTTGTGATGGATGTCCTCCACCTTGCTGCGGAATTGATCGATCTGTTCACGAAACGGTTTGAGCAAGGCATCGAGCGATTGCTGGCTGTGCTGGGAGAACGCCTGTCCCTTCGCTTCGAAAATGCGGCCAGCCAGCTGCTCGAATTCCATCTTCAACTGATCGCGACTTTCCTTTAGCAACTGCTGTTGCTCGGCGAAGTGCTGCTGGCGATGCTCCAGGCTATTGCGCAGTGTCGAGTGCTCCACATTCAGCTGTTCATGCACGTTCTGCAGCTCGACCAGCCGCGCAGTCAGTGACTCACGCTCGCCGCGCAGCTCCTCCATCTGCCGCAGCTGTTCGCGGCTCATGGTTTGCGCCCGTTCGGCCTGCACCTGCCAGTCGTGGCTCAGGCGCTCTGCCTCGGTCAGGCGCGCGGAGATTTCCTGGTGCTGGGCGCGCAAGGCGTCGAGCGTTTCCTGTACGTGTTCCAGCCGAGCCTCCAGCGTGCCGTGGCGCGCCTGGTGCTGATGGCCTTCGACTTCGAGACGGTGGCTGCGCTCGCGCTGCTCTTCGAGCTGGGCAACGGCTGCTTCCAGTTCAGCCTGACGCTGAGCCTGACGGCGCAGGAGCAATGCAGCGGTTGCGCCCCAGCCTATCAATGAGGCGAGTGCAATGGCGCCCATGAGCAATTGAATATCTGAAAACGGCATGGCGGGTCTCCTTGGCAAGGACCGCATTATCCGCCTGGCGCGGTCAGTTGCAACCTTCCGAAGCGAGCGTCCCCCCCATAAGGGGGGTTCAGGGTTCAACCGGGGCGGCATAGTGTCGACTAGGGTGCGAAACGGCCGTTGCAGACGGCTTGCATGCATCGCCCCGGTGACAACAAGAAAAAGCCCGACGCGAGGGAATCATGAGCAGAATAACTACAAAAAATCTGGTCTGGGGTCTCAAGCCCCTGACCGTCGCGGTCGCTCTGGCCGCAGCAATGCCGGCTCACGCGGTACGCTTCGATATTGGCGACGTGCAGGGCCAGTTCGATTCGCAACTTTCTATCGGATCGGCCTGGAGTACTGCCGAGCGTGACCAAGATCTTATCTGGATCAACAACGGCGGTCGGGCCAACGCGGCCAACTCAGACGACGGACGTCTGAACTACGAGAAAGGCGACATCATTTCGACCATTTTCAAGGGCACCCATGACCTGTCGCTGCAGTACGGTGACACAGGGGTATTCGTGCGCGGGAAATACTGGTACGACTTCGAAATGAAGGACGGCAGCCAGGAGCTTTACGACATCGACGACAGCGGCCGCCGCGATCTGGCCAAGGCATCCGGAGCTGAGCTTCTCGATGCGTTCATCTATCACAACTACGCCATCGGCAGCATGCCCGGCTCGGTGCGTGTCGGCCGCCAGGTAGTCAGTTGGGGCGAAAGCACCTTCATCCAGAACAGCGTCAACAGCATCAACCCGGTCGACGTCGCAGCGTTTCGCCGGCCGGGTGCCGAGATCAAGGAAGGCCTGATTCCGGTCAACATGCTCTATCTCTCACAGAGCCTCACGGACAACCTGGGCATGGAGCTGTTTTACCAGCTCGAGTGGGATCCGCTGGTTCTGGATAACTGCGGCACCTTCTTTTCGTTTACCGACTCGGTGGCCAAAGGCTGTGACTACACCGTGGTAGACGGTACCCAGCTCAGCGGCGGACCCATGGTGTACGTGCCTCGCCTGGACAATCGCGAGCCGACCGACAGCGGTCAGTTTGGCGCGGCCTTTCGCTGGTTCGTGCCGGCGCTGAACGACACTGAATTCGGCCTCTATGCGATGAACTTTCATAGTCGGACGCCGTTTTACAGCAACGTCGCGGGAACCGGTGCACCAACGGGAGCGGCCGACAATTCGCGTCTCGATGTGATTGAGGTGCCGCTCCATGCAGGCTATTACATTGATTACCCCGAAGACATCCGTCTCTATGGCCTGAGCTTTCAAACCAACCTGGGCGGCATGTCGGTATCCGGCGAAGTCAGCTACCGACCCAACCAGCCGCTGCAGATCAGTACCAACGACACTGTGGCCGCTGCGCTGGGTGGCGGTGCAAACCCCTTCACCCCGGTCAACCTCAGCGGTTACTACCCAGGACTGGTCCCCGGCGTTCCGGCCCCGGCTGGCTACGATATCCGTGGTTACAAGCGGATGCCTGTCACCCAGGCGCAAGTCACCGCCATCCATTTCATGGACAACGTCTTCGGTGCTGACCGCCTCTCACTCGTCGGCGAGGTGGGTTATAACCACATCGGCGGACTGAAGAGTGGTCCTGACCAGTTGCGTTTTGGCCGTGATTCGATCTTCGGTTCCGGCGAGTTAGCCGTACCGGGCTTATGCGAGATCGCAGTCAACGCAGCGCAACCGCAATATTGTTCGGACGAGGGTTTCTACACCCAGCATTCGTGGGGCTATCGACTGGTCGCCGCCCTGGATTACAGCGGCTTCGCCGGTGTTGCCCTGACGCCGAGCCTGGCCTTTTCCCATGACGTGGAAGGCTACGGCCCGAATTTCAACGAAGGCGCCAAAGCCGCCAGCGTCGGCCTCAACGCTCTGTACAACAACAAGTACAACGCCAGCCTGAGCTACACGAACTACTTTGGCGGCGACTTCAATACTCTGACCGATCGCGACTTTGTCGCCGTCAGCGTTGGCGTGAATTTCTGAAGCACGGAGAACAATAATGAAATCAATTGCAAAAGCTAGCCGCCGCACTTTGGCCCTGCTCGCGCTGAGCACACTCGCTGTCAGTGTCCACGCAGCGGTATCGCAGGAAGAAGCATCCAAGCTCGGTAACGAACTGACCCCGCTGGGCGCCGAACGCGCCGGCAATGCCGACGGCACGATTCCCGAGTGGACCGGTGGTATGCCGACCGATGCAGCCGCAGTGGACAAGGACGGGTTCTATTCCGAGCCCTTCCCTGACGACAAAATTCTGTTCACCATCACGGCGCAAAACGCTGAGCAGTACAAGGACAAGCTGACGCCCGGCCATATGGCGATGTTCACCCGCTACCCGGAAACTTACCGGATGCACGTATACCAGACCCGGCGCACCAACACCGTGCCCAAGCACATTCAGGAAGCGGTGGCTCGCAACGCGGTTAACACGACGACAGTCGAAGGCGGCAATGGCCTGGAAAACTTCGATAGCGCCTACCCGTTCCCGATTCCGCAAAACGGAGTCGAGGCGATCTGGAACCACATCACCCGCTACCGGGGCGGCAGCCTTAAGCGGACCATCGCTCAAGCCACGCCCCAGGCCAACGGTTCCAACACGATGGTCATCTTCCAGGACGAGTTCACCTTCGCCACCGCCCTCACCGACTACGGTCCGAAGATCTCCGACAACCTGATGTTTTATTTCACCCAGCGGGTACTCTCGCCGTCGCGCCTGGCCGGCGACGTATTGCTGGTGCACGAGAACATCAACCAGGTGAAGGAGCCGCGTTTGGCGTGGATTTACAACGCCGGTCAGCGCCGTGTCCGTCGGGCTCCGCAGGTCGCCTACGACGGTCCGGCTTTCGGCGCCGACGGCACCCGCACAGCCGACAATTACGACTTCTACAATGGCGCACCAGACCGCTACAACTGGGAACTGGTCGGCAAGCGCGAGCTGTTCATCCCGTACAACAACTACAAGATCGCTTCGCGTGACGTGAAATACGATGACATTATCCAGGCCGGCCACATCAATCAGGACCTGGTGCGCTACGAACTGCATCGTGTATGGGAAGTCGAGGCCGATCTCAAGGAAGGCCAGCGCCACGTGTACGCCAAGCGCCACTTCTTCATCAACGAGGATAACTGGCAGGCTGCGGCAATTGACCACTACGACGGTCGCGGCGGTCTGTGGCGAGTCGCCGAAGCGATCGCACAACAGCGCTTCGAAGTTCAAGTACCTGGCTATGCCATCGAAACCTTGTACGACCTGCAGAACGGACGCTACGTGGCTTTGGGCATGACCAACGAAGAGCGCCAGAACTATGATCTGGACTTCAAGGCTTCGTCTGCCGACTACACGCCAAACGCCCTGCGCGCCTCGGGTATTCGCTGAAGCCACGCGCTCCCCGGTGATAACCGGGGAGCATCGATTCTTTCACTGCTGAGCCTTGCGCTTCCTCGTAACTGCCGGGGAAGCGCCTTTTTCATCCTCCCTGCCGCAGCATGACCGCCGCTTGTGCACGGTTGTCCACCTTCAGTTTGGCGAAGATACTCTTCATGTGTGACTTGATGGTTTCCGGCGCCACATTGAGATCGCGTGCTATCTGCTTGTTCGACTTGCCTTCGGCGACCAACTGCATCACCTGCCGCTCCTTGACGGTCAGATCCAGCAGTGCAGCGGCTTGACGTTCATCGTGGTGTATACCCACCCCGGCATCGGCGCGAATTTTCCGGATCGGTTGCCACACAGAAGGCGCGAGCGATTCCTGACAGCGCAAATCCTGATTCCCAAGCGGGCAATCGAACACGATTGCCAATGCGCCACTCTGCTCGATATCCAGCAACACCTGCTCAAGCAGGGCCGAATCCCGGCCGGAGCGCTGATTCAGATGTTCTACGAGGCCCAGCGCCAATCCCAGCTCCGCATGCCAGAGACGCAGCTCGCGCGCTTGCAACTCAAGCGTCAGAGCCTGCGCTCGGGCGATCAGCTCAGCATCCGGATCAGTGCGATGCATGGCCAACCAAAGCGCGGACAAGGTCGCGTATACCTCGAACTCCCAGGAGTGTGCATCAGGGTATCGCCTCGCCAGCTCAGCCAGCCCGCTGACGCAAGCCGCCGCCTCGCGATACTTACCGTCCAGCAGGTTGATGCGGGACCTCTCCAGCAGGACCCGGGCGCGTAGTCTGTCCCAGTCGTGAATATTGGCGAGCCCCTCCAGCTGTTCCAGCAGACGCCTCGCGCGTTGATGTTGGCCCTGATGCCAGGCGAGCCTGGCGCTCGTGCAATAGGCCGCCGCAGTGCAATCGAGGAATCCGGCCATGTCGACGAGATCGGTCCCCTGGGCAAGGCAGGCCTGTGCCGCAGCCTGATTGCCGAGTAGGTATTGAAGCTGGGCGATAACCGCTTGTGGCAATGCCACCAGTGCCGGATTGGGCCGGTCAGGCATGTCGGCGAAACGACCCGACACGCGTTGCAGGAACTCGGTCAGATCGTTAATCCCGTCCTTCAACCGCCCTTGCATCGATTGCGCGAGGGCGTGCAACGACTGCCGGTAGCAATCGTGAAACAGCATACCCGCCGGCATACCGGGACCGCACAGTGTTGGCGGCACGGTATAGAACGCATCCCAACGACCGGCATGAAAATGACTGCAGCTGATCAGGTTGAGCAGTACATTGCGCACCCAGGGGCGCAGCGTCGGGGACCTGTAGCAGCGCTCCGCTAGCGGACCGGAGATATGATTCTGATCGGCCAGGCCGGCCAGCATGGCATCCAGCGAGCGCATCTCCCAATCGATCCAGGCGCCTTGCTCGCCCATCGGGGCTATGTCAGCGGCGATTTCGGCCATCATCGCCCGGGCACTCTCAGGCTCCAACGCCACGCCTAGCGCCCAGGCCCTGGCTATCTTGAGCGCAAGCGGTGCGCCTGAAGAATGCGTTTGCCAGCGCTTTTCCAGGGCAACCAGCGTTGCGAAATCGCCCTGTTCCAGCAATTCCATCGCGCAACCTTCGATCCAGCCCCGCACGGCATCGAGATGCCCGCCCTCCATGCCCAATCGGATGGCGTCGAGCCAGCGTTCGTGTTTCGCGCACCACTCGGCCGCGGTCAATAGGAAGCGGTTGGCGTCTTCGCCGTTGCGCCGCAAATATCGGGTCTTGAGGTATTCGCGGAACATCGGATGCAGGCAGTACCAGGCGCGGCTGTCATCCAGCGGTTGGATGAACACTGACTGATCGAGCAAGGCATCGATCAGGCCGAAGGCGGCGTGCTCGCCGAGCACATTGCGCAGCATCGCATCGCTGAACTTGTCCAGCATGCCCAACGGCAAGACCGCGCGGCGCTGGCCGGCAGGAAGATATTGCAGCGCTTCGTCGAACACGTGGCGAACGCAGCGCATGGTGGCGCCATGAATCGAGCCCGCCGACCCCGGCGCCTGCAGGCACGCCCGCAATCCGGTAACCCAGCCCTCGGTGTAGCGCTGCAACTCGGCCAGCTCCAGGCTCGACTCGGCCCCGGTCTTGCGCAACAGGTCGCGGGTTTCGTCGAGCTCGAAACGCAGCTCGTTGGCGCCCAATTGCAGAAGGTCATCCAGATAGAGATTCTGCTTGAGAGCGGCCGGGATGACGCTTCTGGAGCACAAAACGAGATGGGTCGAACCGGGAGCGCGCTGCAGCAGCCTATTCAGCGCCCCGACGAGGATGTCATCGGCTATCCGATGACAGTCGTCGATGAACAGAACGAGTGGACGTGCAGCCTGACTGAGGGTGTTGATCAGTTCGATCATCGAGGCGGGCTGCCCGTCCAGCCCTTCCATGTCCAGAGGATCGAAAGCCTGGGCCACTGCGGCGAACAGGTAGCGTTGCACGTCTTCGACCTGGTGATCTTCGCCATCGAGTGACAGCCAGCCGACTGCATGCCCGCGAGCCGCCAGGTCGTCCGCCCAGATGGTTGCCAGGGTCGTCTTGCCGTATCCCGCCGGGCCTTCCAGCACCGTCAGACGGTGCTCGGCGATGCGCACATGCAGGTCTTCAAGTCTTGGCCGGGGAAGGATGTTTCGGCCGCGCCGCGGTGGAATAAGCTTGGTCTTAAGCAGTGGAGGACAATCGTCACGAGGCTCGGCTCGGAGAGGACGATCGGGAATCAGTGCGCCTGTTCTCATGCTCATCGAGTCTTTCCATGCTGGTCGGGCTGATGGTTTACCAGCCTCTTGTTGTTCTATGTGCCTATCCGGCACTAGTCCCAGCATAGCAGTGAACAGTGACAAGGGGAGCGTCTGGCGAGCCCCCGTCCCCTATCATAAAACGCGTTGATTTAGAGCAAATACTCAGCCCTATGGACCTTTCGGTCCGCCGCAACAGGTTATTGCTTACTTTCTTGCGCCTGCATGGCTTCCGTCCAGCTCTGATACTCCCGGTGCCGGACGTAGGTCAGAATCTGTCTGGCCTGCTCTTCGCTAAGGCTATCACCAAAAGCCGCCATGCCCTTCGCCTGGAATGCCCCATGAAGAACAATCGCATCCCACGCCTGCCGCACCGCATCTGATGAATGGCGCAAATCCGGCAGCACGCCGCCACCGACCACCCCGGTTCCGTGACACACGGCGCAGTAGGCAGCGTACAGATCCGACCCTGACTTGATGTCCTTTTCCGACGCCACCACCGGTTCAGGTGTGCGCTGGCTTTTCGGCGCCTCTCCAAGTGTCGGCAGGCTAGCCTTGCCATCGAGCTTGAACACCAGCATACGACTGATGTTGCGCACCCCGGTAGCCACCACTGCGTCGCCGCCAAATAGCGCCGCAGAGCCCCCCCAACCGGCCATCAGCGCCACATACTGTTCGCCTTCATGGCGATAGGTCATGGGCCCGGCTATCACGCCGGTTTGCGCATCGAATGACCATAACTCCTTTCCCGCATCAGCACTGTAGGCCTTGAATTTGCCTGCAGCGGTGCCCTGAAAGACCAGATTGCCGGCCGTTGCCAAGGTCCCGCCATTCCAGTGATGCGGATATTCCACCCGCCAGGCGGCCTCCTGTTTTACCGGATCCCAGGCAATCAGCGCACCGGAGGTATAGTCGCGCGGCAATTCGGTGATTTCGGATGAGCCCGAGCCGGTATTGAAACCATGCTTGGGTACGTAACGCTTGCCTTCGTTACTGTAGATACCAGGTACTTCCTGGTATGGGATATAGACCAGCTTGGTCAGCGGGCTATATGACATCGGGTGCCAGTTATGCGCCCCGAATGGGCTCGGCCACATGGTCACCGCTTCTTTCTCGTAGCGGGCGCCCGGGACTTCCACGGGGCGTCCGGTGGCCATATCGATGCGCTCAGCCCAGGTTACCTTACCGAATTTTTCCGCCGAGATGAGTTCCCCTGTCTCGCGGTCCAGCACATAAAAGAAACCGTTCTTTGGGGCCTGCATCAAGACCTTGCGCGGCTTGCCATCGATCTCCAGGTTGGCCAGCGTGATCTGCTGAGTGGCGGTGAAGTCCCAGGTATCGCCCGGATTGATCTGGTAATACCAGGCCAGCCGACCGGTATCCGGCTTGATTGCCAGGATTGAGGACAGGAACAGGTTGTCACCACCGCCCGGACTGCGGATTTCCCGGTTCCAGGGCGACCCGTTGCCGGTCCCGACATACAACAGGTCGAGTTCGGCATCGTAGGCCATGGCATCCCAGGCGGTACCGCCACCGCCGAGCGACCAATCGGTGTCCTCGCTCCAGGTTTTCGCCGCCTCGGCCAGCTCCGGATGTTCCACAGGCTGCGATGGATCCGCCGGCACGGTGTAGAATCGCCAGCGCATCTCGCCGGTCTCGGCATCGTACGCCGAAAAGTAGCCGCGCACGCCGAGCTCCGCCCCGCCATTGCCAATCATGACCATGCCTTTGACGATACGTGGTGCCGCGGTGATGGTATATGGTTTGCTATTGTCGGTGGTCTGCCTGGTCCAGACGGTGTCCCCGGTTTTGGCGTCGAGCGCAATGAGACGGCCGTCCAGCGTGCCGACATAAACCTTGCCCTTCCATAGCGCCACGCCGCGGTTAACCGCGTCGCAACAGGCATGACGCCCCTTCGCCCTGTTCACCTCGGGATCGAAGCTCCAGAGGATTTTGCCCGAATCCGCGTCCACCGCCATGACGCGGCTT
>CAYZFU010000044.1:0-17712 GCA_964477725.1 uncultured Halopseudomonas sp. | reverse complement strand
CTCGAGCAGAACTTTTCCAGCATAGTGCCGCATACGCTGGAAGAAGCCTATGAAGTCGCAGACGCCATCGCCGCGCAGGACTACCCCCAGCTATCCGGGGAGCTCGGCGACCTGCTGTTTCAGGTAGTGTATTACGCGCAGCTCGGCCAGGAAGCAGGCCATTTCGACTGGGATCAGGTAGTCGATGGCATCACCCGCAAGCTGGTGAGACGACATCCTCACGTCTTTCCAGACGGTAACTTGCACACCCCCGCGGGCACGCTGACCATCGAGGCGGAGCAGGTCAAGCAGCGCTGGGAGGAAATCAAGGCACAGGAGCGCGCCGAAAAGGCCTCGCAACCTGAACAGCTATCGCTGCTGGATGACGTACCGGTGGCGTTGCCTGCGCTGAGCCGCGCGCAGAAATTGCAAAAGCGCGCCGCCAGCGCCGGCTTTGACTGGCAAGAAACGGCGCCGGTAGTGGCCAAGTTGAGCGAGGAGCTGGACGAAATCCGCGATGCGGTAGCCGAGGGTGATCAACAGGCGGTCGCGGAAGAAATGGGGGACTTTCTGTTCTGCGCCGTGAACCTCGCCAGACACCTGAAGGTGGACGCCGAAACTGCGCTTCGGGACGGCAACGCCAAGTTCGAGCGGCGCTTTCGCTACATCGAACGCCAGCTGGCGCAGGCCGGCGAGTCGCTTGAGCGGGCCGACCTGGCGCGTCTCGATCAGCTGTGGGACGAGGCCAAGCGCGCAGGGTTGTAAGCTGCGGTGTTAGTGCTGTGGCTCGTTCTGCTGCTCGGTCAGCTCGTGCAGATACTTTTTGCTCAGTTCCAGATAGCGTGGCGTCGGGCCGACATCGTCGTACAGCGGGTCACCCATCTCGTCAACTGCGATGACCTTGTCGCCTGGCTCGTAGGGTAGGGAGGCTTCCAGTTCCGTCAAGGCGGTAGACAGCAGATCGGTGATCAGCTCTTCCACGCAACGCTTGGGATACATTTCGTGTAGTGCAGCCAGCCGCGCTGCGTCCTCCACCGGCAGGTTCACCTGGTAGGTTTCACGCGTCATCCGCGCTTTGGCGGTTCGCTCCCACTCCTGGGTCAGTTCACGGATATTCATTCTCCCCCCTGGGATTGACTGGGTTTCATACGGTCATACAAGTCGGTCGAGCGACGGGTTCGGCGAACCGGTACGCCCCGACTTGTCTCTAACCAAGTGACAACGCATGCTGTGATTCGTTTATCGACCGGGAGGCTGAGCATGGCAGAGATCGACACACGGTTACGCGAGGACGTTCACGAGCTTGGCGAACTGCTGGGCCAGACGATCAGAGCCCACCTTGGTGACGCGTTTCTGGAACGCATCGAACGGATCCGTCTGGGCGCGAAACAGGGGCGCCGTAGCGACCAGGCCGAACACGATGCTCTGCTCGCCGCGTTACAGGATCTGCCAGATGATCAACTGCTGCCTGTCTGCCGCGCGTTCAACCAGTTTCTCAATCTTGCCAACATCGCCGAGCAGTACCATCGCATCCGACGACGCCGGCCTGACGAGCCCGAGCGGTTCGAGGAGACCTGTTTCACCGAGCTGATCCAGCGTCTGCGCGCATCGGGTCTGGACGGCCAGGCGCTGAAAGGCCATATCGAAGCGCTCGATATCGAGCTGGTGCTGACTGCTCACCCTACCGAGGTGACCCGCCGCACCCTGATACAGAAGTACGACGCTATCGCTGCCACTTTGGCCCGGCGCGACCACGATGATCTTGGCCGTAGCGAAACCGCAGCGTTGCGCGATGATCTGGCACGGCTGATCAGCGAGGCCTGGCATACCGACGAGATCCGCCGCAGCCGGCCGACGCCGGTCGATGAAGCCAAGTGGGGCTTCGCTGTTATCGAACATTCTCTGTGGTGCGCCTTGCCGCGGTTCCTTCGTGAACTGGACGCTGAGGTCAGCCGAGAGACTGGCAGCGCCCTGGATGTACGGGCAGCGCCGATCCGCGTGGCCTCCTGGATGGGTGGCGACCGTGACGGCAACCCCAACGTGACCGCTGCGGTCACTCGCGAGGTGCTGCTGCTCGGCCGCTGGATGGCCGCTGATCTGTACCTGCGAGACGTCGAACAGCTCGCCTCGCAGCTGTCGATGCAGGCGGCCAGCAGGGAGCTGTTGCAGCGTACCGGCGAGGCCGACGAGCCTTACCGTGCGCTGCTCAAGCAGTTACGCACTCGCCTGCAGGTGACTCGCGCCTGGGCCGAGCAGGCGCTGCTGGTAGCGACTGCCGAGCCGGACAATATGCTGCACGAGCTGGAAGACCTGCGCGAGCCGCTGGAGTGCTGTTACCGCTCGCTGGTGGAGTGCGGTATGCGCATCGTCGCCGATGGTCTGCTGCTGGACGTGTTGCGCCGGGTAAACGCCTTCGGCCTCGGGCTGGTGCGTCTGGACATCCGTCAGGACGCGACTCGGCATGCCGATGCGCTCGCCGAGCTGACCGACTACCTCGGACTCGGTCGCTTCACCGACTGGGACGAAGAGCTCCGTTGCCAGTGGTTGCTCGAAGAACTTCATGGACGGCGCCCGCTGCTGCCCCCGGACTGGCAGCCGTCGCCCGACACCGCTGAGGTATTCGAGACTTGTCGCGTCGTCGCCCAGCAGCCAGCGGGCCTGCTCGGCTCGTACGTCATATCCATGGCCTCGAATGCATCTGACGTGCTGGCGGTGAAATTATTGCTCAAGGAAGCAGGGGTGCGCTGGCCAATGCGCGTAGCGCCGCTGTTCGAGACCCTGTCCGATCTCGACAATGGCGCTGGGACCATTGACCGACTGCTATCCTACGATGCCTATCGCTCGCTGGCCGGTGATGAACAGGAAGTCATGATCGGTTATTCCGATTCGGCCAAGGATGCCGGCACGCTAGCGGCTGGCTGGGCCCAGTACCGAGCGCAGGAATCGCTGGTCCGGGTCTGCGCCGAGCGCAACGTGAAGTTGCGGCTGTTTCATGGCCGCGGCGGCACGGTAGGCCGTGGCGGCGCGCCGGCGCACATGGCGATCCTGTCGCAGCCTCCGGGTTCGGTGAACGGCCAGTTCCGCGTCACCGAGCAGGGCGAAATGATCCGCTTCAAGTTCGGTTTGCCGGGCATCGCCGTGCAGAGTCTGCGCCTGTATACCAGTGCCGTTCTGGAGGCATCGCTGTTGCCACCGCCTGCGCCCCGGCCACAGTGGCGCGAGACCATGCAGGCACTGGCCGACCGGTCGGTGGAGATCTACCGCGGCGTGGTCCGCCACGAACCCCAGTTCGTCGAGTACTTCCGTCAGGCGACGCCAGAACAGGAACTGGCACGTCTGCCCCTCGGAAGCCGGCCGGCAAAGCGCAGATCACAGGGCGGGATCGAGACATTGCGGGCAATCCCGTGGATTTTCGCCTGGACCCAGACGCGCCTGATGCTGCCGGCCTGGCTCGGCGCCGGACAGGCGTTGGCCGAAGCAATCGATGCCGGCCAGGCGCCGGAGCTGCGCGACATGATGTCGCAGTGGCCGTTCTTTACCGCACGGATCGAAATGCTCGAAATGGTGTTGTCCAAGGCTGACGGGGGAATCGCCCGGTTCTATGAGGAGCGGCTTGCCGAACCGGATCTCTGGGAGCTGGGCGCACGACTTCGAGACGCATTGCAACAGGCCATCGACAGCGTCCTGGCGCTGCGCGAGACCGACCGACTACTGTCGCGCAGCCATCTGCTGGCCGAGTCGGTAGCCGTGCGCAATCCCTACACCGATCCGCTGCATGTGCTTCAGGCGGAGCTGCTCAAGCGCACCCGGGCGCAGGGTCAGGATGTAACCCCTGAGCTTGAGCGGGCATTGCTGGTCACGGTCGCGGGGATCGCTGCGGGGATGCGCAACACCGGCTGAGCGACGCAGGGCACCATGGGGGCCTGGAGTCTCTGCCCTCGACCTTGGTCCAGCTTGTACATGCCAGGCTGTGCGTGTATGTTGAACGCCCTTTTCGCATCGCTTCTGCCTTGCATGCGCGAATCTCGCACACCAGCGACGCTGGTGTTTGCCGGCTTGTGGTCCGATACCCCAGGCGGCCCGGTTTCAGTTAGATGAGGAGTTCAACAATGCGTGTCATCCTTTTGGGTGCCCCCGGAGCGGGGAAGGGCACACAGGCCCAGTTCATCTGCCAGCGGTTCGATATTCCGCAGATTTCCACCGGTGATATGCTGCGTGCAGCAGTCAAGGCGGGCTCCGAGCTGGGTAAGCAGGTCAAGGAAGTGATGGACAGCGGCGCACTGGTCTCTGACGAACTCATCATCGGTTTGATCAAGGAGCGGATCAAGCAGGAAGACTGCACCAACGGTTTCCTCTTCGACGGCTTTCCACGCACCATCCCGCAGGCCGAGGCGTTGGCCGAGGCGGGCATCGCGATCGATCACGTTCTGGAAATCGCAGTGGACGACGAAGAGATCGTGCAGCGTCTCTCAGGCCGCCGCGTCCATCCGAACTCCGGACGCGTTTACCACGTCCAGTACAACCCGCCGAAGGTGACCGGACAGGATGACGTCACCGGCGAGCCGCTGATCCAGCGTGACGATGACCGCGAAGAGACCGTGCGCAAGCGTCTGCAGGTCTATCACACCCAGACCAAACCGCTCGTCGACTTCTATAGCAAGGTATCCGCAGCCACCGGTACGCCGAAGTGCTCGAAGATCGAAGGCGTCGGCAGCGTAGACCAGATTACCGGCAAGGTGCTTGCTGCGCTGAGCTGAGTTTTCGCTTGAACGACCGCAAGCCCGTGCGACACTGTCGCGCGGGCTTTGTCGTTTTGAATACAATCGCTTCCTTTTCAGGCGTCCAGCATGACTACCCTGCTTGCCATCGATACTGCCACAGAGGCCTGTTCGGCCGCGCTCCTGCACGGTGATCGGCTATTCCACCGGTTCGAGATCATTCCCCGGCTGCATGCCCAGCGGCTGCTGCCGATGGTCGATGAACTACTGACCGAGAGCGGAGTCAGTTTGAATGACCTCGATGCCCTGGTTTTCGGCCGTGGCCCCGGCGCATTCACCGGTGTGCGGATCGCTACCGGCATGGTGCAGGGGCTGGCCTTCGCCAGCGGCAAACCGGTCATTGCCATATCCAACCTGGCGGCTCTGGCCCAACGGGGTTGGCGCGAGCAGGGCGTCGAAAGGGTTTGTGCAGCAATCGATGCGCGGATGGACGAGGTGTATTGGGGTTGTTTCCGGTTGGTCGAAGGTGTCATGCAACCGGTATCGGAGGAAGTGGTGTGTGCACCAGAGCGAGTATCGGTGCCTGACGGCTTCGAACCGCAGTTCGGTTGTGGTACCGGTTGGTCCTATGTCGACCGGCTCGCCGTGAAGGTCCCGGCTACAGGCGCTGACTTTCTGCCCGATGCACGTGATCTGATCGACCTGGCATTACCCGCCTGGCGCAGCGGTGAGACCCTGGATGCCGCCGACGCTCAACCAGTGTATCTACGTGACCAGGTGGCGACGCCGAAAGGGCGTTGAATGAAGACGGCGGAGCCGCTTCGTCGGCGAAGCTTTGCTGCAAGGGCGTCCTGCAGATAATCTGGCGGGACTCATTCTGGAGTGGCTAAATGCGTCTGGATGGTCAGCTTCCATTCAACTCGCTCATCGAGCGCAGCCGATCTGTAGCCCCACCGGTCCACAGCGAGCCAGCTCGTCCCGGTCACGCGGCTCCGGTCGAGCCGGTCAAGACGCTGGCGCCCCGGCCAGTCGTTGCGCTATCTGCCAATGCCGAGTACATTCCTGCGCGCCGCGAGCCACCCCAGCCGGTTCACGGTCGAGTCAATCAGGCTCTGGCAAGTTACGAATCGACCGCCAGCCTGCCGCTGGAGTCCGAAATCGAAGGTATTTTCGGCGTCGATCTCTACGCCTGACATTATGACTGCTACGCCTCCTGCCACGTTTGATGCATCCGGGTCCGCTTCGTTGGCTGTCACCTGGCGTGACGCCGAATATCAACGAGCCGCCGAACAACTGGCCAACCGGTTGAATGTCGCCGCCGTCTCGCCGGGGGAGAGCCCCACCAATCTGCTGCTGCAGTTGGCCGACGATGGTCTCAGTTTGCGCTCGACCGAGGCTGGAGCACCAGGCGCTGTTCGTGTCGACTTCGTAGAGGGCGCGCTGGCGCATCGTCGGCAGTATGGCGGTGGGGCCGGTCAGATGGTTGCACGTGCCGTCGGCTTGCGGGGAGCCATCAGACCCTACGTCCTGGACGCTACGGCGGGTCTGGGACGGGATGCTTTCGTACTTGCAGCACTGGGTTGCGAGGTGATGATGCTCGAACGACAACCGGTGATTGCCGCGCTGCTGGCCGACGGTTTGAGCCGGGCGGCACAGGCGGGTGGTGAGGTAGCAGAAATCGCCGCCCGAATGCGGCTGGCCGAGGCTGATGCGATCGAGGCGATGCGCGACTGGGCCGGCCCGGTCCCGCAGGTCATTCATCTGGACCCGATGTTTCCGCACCGGGACAAGTCGGCTCTGGTGAAGAAGGAAATGCGTTCATTCCGCCCCCTCGCAGGAGACGATCTCGACGCACCGAAGCTGCTTTCCGAAGCCCTGGCTCTGGCCAGCCATCGCGTCGCTGTCAAGCGTCCGCGCAAGGCGCCGGCAATCGACGGCCCGGAGCCGAATGCCAAGCTGCAGGGGCAGTCGAGCCGCTACGATATCTACGGGCTGAAAAAGCTCGTTTGATGGCTCAGACGGAGGCTGGCGGAGCGGAAGTAAGGGCGACCTGGCGAATGGATAGCCGCATCTCTGCGCTGAGTACTCTGCGTGCGGTACTTTCGGCGATATCCTCGAGCCCGGGCTGGAAATGCAGCCGTCCCGCCTCGTTGATGCTGAGTACCTCCAGTTCGGTCAGGCGCTGGATGAATTGGCGAAACAGCGCTTTGTCAAAGAACTCCGGCGCGTTCAGCCCATGCAGAATCGAAAGACGCTGAGCCATGACCGTACACAGCCCTTCGAGCTCTTCGGCCGTCAGGCTGCCGTTGGGGTTGTTGAGTAGCAGCGCAGCAGCCATATAGAACCGCTCCAGCATCTGGATGATGGTGCGGGCCAACAGGCTGAGCAGCACGAACTCCCCCGAACTTGGGTCGGGGCGGTGGATCTGCTCGTTTTCTTCGCGCAGCAACCCCTGCGCGATCAACCCGTCGACCCACTGTCCGATCACCTCCGGTAGCGCCGCTTCGTCCCAGTGCAGAAACAGTTCCGCCTGCAGGTAAGGATAGATGGCGGTAATCAGCCGCTCGATCTGCGGTCTTGTGACCCTCGGGTTATTCAGAAACAGGCAGGCGATCAGTGCCGGCAGCGCGACCAGATGCAGGACGTTGTTGCGGTAATAGGTCATCAACACTGCCTGCGGCTCGTCGAGGAACAGTATCTCCCCCAGCGCATCGGACTGGCGGCCGATCAGCCCCATCTGCTCCACATAGCCAATCAATGCCCGGCCTTCGAGTTGCGGCAGCGTAACGCAGCCGCTATAAGGCACCCGGCGAAGCAGGGCGGTAAAACTTTCCAGTACGCGCGCCAGGGCTGGCTCGTCCAATGCCAGGCGGGGAGTCGAGAGCATGGCCAGGGCGACCAGGTTCACCGGGTTCACATCGGCTGCGGCGTTGATCGACCGGGCAAGAAGCTGCGCGAGATCATTGGTAGCCTGCGGCAGCCAGGCCGGTTTGTCCTGCTCCGCCTGGTTAGGCTCACGCCAGCCTGGTTGGTGTCTGTCGAGGAACTTGCCCAGCGCCACCGGCTCGCCGAAATTGACCGCGACCTGGCCGAATGGCAGTTTCAATGCCGATAGCACGCGGAACAGATCGAAGATCGATTCCTTCTTTTTCGCCTGTCCACGCAGCTCGCCCAGATAGGTACGACCTTCCAGAACGCGTTCGTAGCCGATGTACACCGGTACGAAAACGATGGGTCTGCGGGCGCTACGCAGGTAACTGCGCAATGTGATGGCGAGCATGCCGGTTTTCGGGTTAAGCATGCGTCCGGTGCGCGAACGGCCGCCTTCGATGAAGTATTCGACCGGGAAGCCGCGGCTGAACAGGGTATGCAGGTACTCGTTGAACACGGCGGTGTAGAGTTGATTGCCCTTGAACGTACGACGCATGAAGAACGCGCCGCCGCGGCGCAGAATTCGGCCGATGATCGGCATGTTGAGGTTGATGCCGGCTGCGATATGCGGTGGGGTCAGACTGTTCTGAAACAGTATGTAGGACAACAACAGATAATCGATGTGGCTGCGGTGACAGGGTACATAGATGATCTCGTTGCCACGGGCAATGTCCTGCACTCTTTCGATATGGTGGATGCGGATGCCCTTGTACAGCTTGTTCCAAAACCAGGACAGCACCACCTCCAGGAAGCGGATGATCGTATAGGTGAAGTCCGAGGCAATTTCATTGGCGTAACGCGCTGCCTGCCGTCGCGCCCAGGTTTCATCCACGTCCTTTTCCCGCATCTCGCGAGCTATCGCCTCGCGCACCAGCGGTGCACGCAACAACCCCTTCAGCAGGGTCCTGCGATGTGACAGGTCTGGACCGACCACGGCGCCACGTTGCTCACGGAAGTGCACGCGCAGCAGGCGGTTTATCTTGCGTACGTTGCGCGGGTGTCCAAGGCCCTCATCGACCAGGTCACGAACCGACATCGGTTCGCCGAAGCGTACGCGTATCTTGCGACCATGCAGGAGAATCGCCATCAATTTGCGCAAGCGGCCCCCGACCGCCCAGTTGTACGCGAATAGCAGCTTGATCGGCGACGACTCGACGTCTGGTGACTGGCCCCAGAATACACTTACGGGGACCAATTGCACTTCCGCGGCGGGCTGTTGTTCCACGGTATCAAGGATACTCAGCAGCCGAGGCGACTGACTGCGCGGGTCCGGCCGGTGGACCCAGGAGCGATCGTGACTGAGAAACACATGGGCTTCAGACTCGTCGAGTGGCGCATGTGTCGGCCGCACCGGTCGAGGCAGGCCCGCCCTGATACATTCGCGATCCAGCACCAGCAGGTCTGACAACGATCGGGCGGACAGCACATAAACGATCGGTTGATGCTCGATTCGCTCGCTATACGCCGAGTTGGCTATGGTTTCCGATCGCGCCCAGGTGAATAGCAGACGGCGCAGGAAGCCGAAGCGCAGCCGTTCGAAAAATGTGGAAAAACCCGCAGACATATCGTTCTCGTTGTAAGCGCGGAAGGCCCGCATCCGTTTTGTGGCGATTCTAACGGTTTGTGTCGGGACGTGACATGGCAGCGCCGCACGAACCGCAGACCCCTTGAAATGGTTCGCTTCGGTTCATATAGTCTCTGCGCTCCAGCGCTGATCATTTTCGTGCGGTGAGAAACGGAATCTGGGTCGGCAACCCCTGCTGCCGCGGGCGGATAGCGTCCCCTTTGGCCAGTCATGCACGCCGGTTCAGATCGTCCTTTATTACTTCGGCATTCAATGTATGCTTGCCCGTTGCGGTGTGCAGCCTGTCGCGGCGCGCCGGTTTTCTGGGGAACGGAAGAGGCCATGATAAAGATAAACAGCCTGACCAAACGCTTCGGCGATCACCTTGCGGTAGACAATCTTTCCTTCGATGTGCAGCCGGGGGAGGTGCTTGGCTTTCTCGGCCCGAACGGGGCCGGCAAGTCGACCACCATGAAGATGCTTACCGGTTTCCTCACGCCTGATGGTGGTTCTGCCTCGGTGTGCGGCTTCGATATCCAGAGCCAGATTCTCCAGGCCCAGAAGCACATGGGCTATTTGCCAGAAGGTGCGCCGTGCTACGGCGACATGCGGGTGAAGGGCTTTCTTGAGTTCATAGCCGAGGTCCGCGGCTTCAGCGGCGCCGAAAAGCGCAAGCGGGTCGAGCAGGCTGTAGAGCAGGTCGAGCTACAGGGCGTTCTGGGTCAGAGCATCGAAACATTATCGAAAGGCTTCAAGCGCCGGGTCGGGCTGGCACAGGCGATTCTGCATGATCCGCAAGTGCTGATCCTCGACGAGCCCACCGATGGCCTCGACCCCAATCAGAAATATCAGGTTCGCCAGCTGATCCAGCAACTCGCCAGCGGCAGTAACAAGATCGTGGTGATCTCCACACATATCCTCGAAGAAGTCAGCGCGGTCTGCACGCGCGCGGTCGTCATCGCTCGTGGCCGGCTACTGGCTGACGGCACGCCGGACCAGCTGGAGGCGCGTTCACGCTATCACCAGGCGGTAACCGTCGCGCTCGCGCAGCCGGTGGACACTCAGCCATTGCTGGCGCTGCCCGGGGTACGGGACGTCGAGATTCAGCGAGAGGGGCGTTTGCTGACCGTCGTTGCCAAACCCGGTGAGGTTATCTTTCCGGTGGTCGGCCAGTACGCGCGCGAGCACGCCTGGCCCGTGCTGGAACTGTCGGTCGAGCGAGGCCGCCTGGATGAAGTCTTCCGTCGTCTGACCTCGGAGGAAGCGGCATGAAAAATCTCGGAGTGATCTTCAAGCGCGAGCTGCGCAGCTACTTCGCCACGCCTCTGGCTTACATTTTCATCGTCATATTCCTGGTGCTTTCGGCTGTATTCACCTTCTATCTGGGTGGCTTCTACGAAAGTGGCCAGGCCGATCTGAACCCCTTCTTCAACTTTCACCCCTGGTTGTATCTGTTTCTGGTGCCAGCCGTTGCGATGCGCCTATGGGCCGAGGAGCGCAAGTCCGGCACCATCGAACTGTTGATGACATTGCCGGTTTCGCGCACCGACATGGTGATGGGCAAATTTCTTGCGGCCTGGGTGTTCATCGGTATCGCGCTGCTGCTCACCTTTCCGATGATCATCACGGTGAACTACCTCGGCTCGCCCGACAACGGCGCGATCTTCACCGGTTATATCGGCAGCTGGCTGCTCGCAGGGGGCTACCTGGCGATCGGTTCGTGCATGTCGGCCGTGACCAAGAATCAGGTCATCGCGTTTATCGTCAGCGTTGTAGCCTGTTTCGTCTTCATCGTCAGCGGCTTCCCGCTGGTGCTGGACGTGTTCAGTGGCTGGGCTCCGCAGTGGCTGCTCGACGCGATCGCCTCGCTCAGTTTCCTGATCCGCTTCGATGCCATCAGCAAGGGCGTTCTCGACCTGCGGGATCTGCTCTATTTCATATCGCTGATCGTGGTCTGGTTATTGGCGACGGCGATTGTCATCGACCTGAAGAAGGCCGATTGAGGCGAGGAGAACAACAATGAAACGCATCATGTATTCGGGTACCGGCCTGCTGGTACTGCTGCTGGCCTTTGTCGCCTTCAATATGGCTTCCAATGTGCTGTTGCCCGGAGCCAGACTCGATCTGACCGAGCAGAACCTATATACCATCTCCGAAGGCACCGAGCGGATTCTCGAAGACCTTGAGGAGCCGATCAATCTGTACTTCTTCTTTTCTGATCGCGCCAGCAAGGACATGGTGATCCTGCGCAACTATGCCCGCCGTGTGGAAGAGATGCTGCGGGAATACGAACGGGTTGCCGACGGCAACATTCGCCTGCATATCATCGATCCGCAGCCGTTCTCGGAAGCGGAGGATCGTGCGGCGGAGTTCGGGTTGCAGGCGATTCCACTGTCCGAGACCGGCGAGCAGCTCTACTTCGGTCTTGCCGGGACCAACAGCCTGGCCCAGCGTGAGGTAATTCCGTTCTTCGCACTGGAGCAGGAAGGGTTGCTGGAGTACGAACTCAGCCGTCTGGTCAACAGCCTGGCGCAGCCTGACAAGCCGGAAATCGGTCTGATCACCGGCTTGCCGATTGCCGGCGGCAGCATGAACCCAATGTCCGGGCAGGGTGGCGCGCCGTGGGTCGCTTACGAGCAGGTCCAACAGATGTTCGATGTACGCAACCTCGAGGCCGATCTTGATGAGATTCCCGAGGGCATCGACGTCCTGTTGCTGGTACACCCGAAGTCGCTGAGCGAAGCGGCGTTGTTCGCCATCGACCAGTTCGTCTTGCGTGGCGGCAAGGTGCTTGCGTTCATCGACCCGGTTGCCGAAGCCGACCAGAGCCAGGAAGCGATGATCGCCGCCATGGCAGATGGCAAGTCGTCGGATCTGGGGCCGCTGCTTGCGGCCTGGGGGCTCGATTACAACCCCGAGCAGGTCGTGCTGGATGCTCGCCTTGGAATGTCCGTGAGCCGCGGCCAGGGTCAATTGCCGGCGCGCCACATTGGCTGGCTGGAACTCGAAGCAGCTCAACTCAGTGACGATGATACCGTCACCGCGCCGCTGCAATTGCTTACCCTCGCCAGTGGCGGCGCACTGCAGCCGATCGAAGGCGCAACCACGCGCATCACTCCGCTGCTCACCAGCACCACCAACAGCGCGCTGGTCCCGTCCAGTCGCTTTACGGCGTTGCAGGACCCGGAAACCCTGCTCGATGGTTTCGAGCCTGATGACAAGCAGTACCTGTTCGGCGCCCGTATACAGGGCCCGGCGAGCACTGCCTATCCTGAGGGGCTGGAAGGGCGTGAGCCGCAGGTCATCGAGAGCAACAACATCAATGTCGTGGTCATTGCTGATACCGACATGCTGACCGACCGCATGTGGGTACAGGTGCAGGATCTTTTCGGCCAGCGCATCCCGCAGCCCTGGGCTGATAATGGCGGACTGTTGATCAACGCACTGGACAACCTGTCCGGATCCGAAGCCTTGATCAGCGTCCGTTCGCGCGGCGACTTCAGTCGTCCGTTCACGGTCGTCGAGCAGCTCCAGCGCCGTGCCGAACGCCGCTTCCGCGCCAGCGAGCAGCGTCTGCAGCAGCAGCTTGCCGAGACCGAGCGGCGGCTGGCGCAGCTACAGCAAGAGCAGGACCCATCGCAGCTTTCCGAGATGAGCGCGGAGCAGGAGCAAGCCATTCAGCGTTTCCTGGATGAAAAGCTGGCGATCCGTAAACAGCTACGCGATGTACGCTTCCAGCTCAACGAGGATATCGAGCGTCTCGGCATGTGGCTCAAGGTGATCAATATTGCTCTGGTACCGGCGCTGCTCACCCTGGGTGTGCTGTTGTGGTGGGGCATCGGCCGGCTTCGCCGTCGTTCGGCCTGAGGAACAGACAATGCGCAACATCATTATCCTGGTGATCGCGGTGCTTTCCATCGCCCTGGTCGCGCTGGCGGTCAAGATGCGCGGTGAAGACCGCGTCGCCGATCTGGAGACGCGGCCGTTATTTTCCGAAACCCAGCGCGAGGTCATCGACGGCCTCGAGCATATCGAGCTGCGTCGTGGTGGTCAGCACGTGGAACTGGAGTACCGGGACCAGCGGTGGGGCGTCGCCAACCACTATCACTACCCGGCGCAACGCGAGCGTATCGCAGCGCTGCTCCACGCGGTCCGCGGGGTGCGTATCGTCGAGGACATGACTGACAATCCCGAGCATCACGCCCGGCTCGGTCTGGATCCGCAAGCCGAAGGCAGTGAAGCGCTGGAGGTGATACTGCGCGATGGTGAAGGTGACCTGTCGCTGATTTACGGTAACACCGTTGGTGGTGGACAACTGGTCCGGATGCGCGAGCAGGATCAGGTATGGCTCGTCAACCGGTCATTCTCGATGCCGGTGAATCCCCAGGACTGGCTTGCTCTTACAGTGATTGGTTTACCCATGGAACGTTTGGCCACCGCGCGCTGGGAACACGCCGATGGCGAAGTCGTGGAGCTGGACAAGGCGCAGGAGGGTGATTACAACTTCCGGCTGGTTGACCTGCCCGCCGAGGCCCAGGCGGGTAATGAGCGTTCGATCAACAGCATGGTCCTGGCCCTTGCTCAGTTGCGCGCGCAGAATGTCACCCTGCGCAGCGAGCTTGCCCTGCGCGAACCCATGCTGCGCATGCGATTGACCACCTTCGACGGCGCCGAGTTGCAGGCGAGCCTGCATGAGATCGAAGGTAAATACTGGCTGCTGATCGACCAGTTCGAGAATACCGGCGAGGAGCCGCTCTCGGTCAACGCCGATGCTCGCTGGGCCTATCAGCTGAACATCGGGCAGGTCGAGAACCTCAACAAGCGCCGTGAAGATCTCGTTCCGCAATCAGCCCAGTAGCCTTTCTCCCCCACCACGGCAACCTGGCCTGTATCGCGCTGATACAGGCCGTTCCGTCGCTTCCCGATACTTGCGCGGTGTTTCGCTTCGACTAGAATCGGAATACGGCCTCTTTACCGCCTTTCTTCACTGATGTCCAATTGCCCGGGCTTCGAATGCCGGTAGCCGGGCAGTCGAAGCGGGACGTTGAGACGGTGGCTGGGAGCGCCGGGATTGCCGGACCGGTTAGCGGGCGGCGTGACAAAACGAGTGTGTGGAGAAGTGGTAATGGCTGAGCGTGAGCATGGCACCGTCAAGTGGTTCAACGATGCCAAGGGTTTTGGTTTCATTCAACGCGAGTCCGGTCCGGACGTATTCGTACATTTTCGTGCTATCCGTGGTGACGGGCACCGAACGCTGGTCGAGGGCCAGAAGGTGGAGTTCACTGTGACCCAAGGCCAGAAGGGTCTGCAGGCGGAAGACGTCTCGCCGGTATGAGGCGGAGGGACGTTGCCAAGATGGCAACGTCCTGCTTTGCTCACTGGATGTGCTGGTTCACCCACTGGCGAAACTGTGCAGCGGGTAGTGCTCCGGCAAGGCGGGCTATTTCCTCGCCGCGGCGGACGATCATCAGCGTCGGTATGCTTCGAATGGCGTAGCGAGAGGCCAGTTCCGGCTCGTCTTCGGTGTTGACCTTGATCAGGCGTGCCCGGGGCTCCAGTTCGGCGGCGGCCTGTTCGAATACCGGTGCGAACTGTCGACACGGGCCACACCAGGGCGCCCAGAAGTCGATCACCACCGGCAGGTCGCTCTGCGCATGGTTGGCAAACGTGCCCTGGCCTACTGCAACCGGGCTGCCGGTGAACAGCGGTTGCTTGCACGCGCCGCAGCTCGGTCCGGCTTCGAGTCGCTCGGCGGGCAAACGGTTTTTCTTGTTGCAGTTCGGACACGCCAGGATCATCGCTTCGCTCATCATGATTTCTCCTTTGGCACTGGCTCTGAAGTGTAGCCGGTCCGGCGCACGGTCATCCCGCCAGTTTATTCATCGCGCCAGTGATTCTGCATTTCGATTAAAGTCCGCGTCAGGGCTTTTGCGCCCAGACGAATTCTGCCTCGCCTTCGCTATTGATTTTCAGCCAGCGGTCAGCATCAGCTTCGCCGTCCGATTCGGTCCACCCGCCTACCGAGCAACGTACTTCGCGTCCGATGCCGGCGTACACGGCGCGGGCGAAGTCGAGGTCGGTATCCCACGGCGTCTGGTCACTGTCGAGCCAGACGCTCGCCCATTTGCCGGCGGCCTTGCGCACGACCATCATCGGAATCGCCTGCGCCGCCGTCAACGTGCCGCGCTGGGTCAGCCCGGTCGGCGCTTGCAGACTCAGCTGTCCCACCTCGCGGCCCAGCCAGTCGAACAGATCGTCCAGATGATCGTCGCGTAGATAGATCTCGATGTCAGGTTGACGCACGGAAAATCCTCAGCAGCGTTGCAGCATGACCAGTCGCATGGCGACCTCCAGCCCGGCAAGACCGGATTCGATGATCCCGCGCTGACGATCGGGGGCGCTGCGCAGGCTATGTGGGGTCATGCCGATCAGGTTGGCCATATCGGCCGATTCCACCTCCAGAGGATAGCGCAGGGTCTCGTCACTGACGACACGCAGCTCCGAGGGTGCACCTTTGAGCAGGTCCGGCGTTGCATGCACCTCGTCATAGAGAGCGGCCCGCAGGCTGCGCAGATGATCGGCATGTGGTCCGACGAGCATCAAATGGCCGCCAGGTTTCAAGGTGCGAAGACACTCGTCCCACGACCAGGGGCTGAACACCGAGAGCAGGGCGTCGAGGCTGGCATCGGCGACAGGCAGCCGAGCGCTTGAGGCGACCAGCCAGCGCAGGCCGCGGCTGCGGCGGGTCGCCCTGATCACGGCGTCCTTGCTGATATCCAGCCCACCAACCTCAATGTCGGGCAGCGCCGAGGCGAGCCGGGCCGTGTAATACCCTTCTCCACAGCCCATGTCGAGCAACGTACCGGGACCCTGGGCAAGAAAAGCCCGATTGATCGCCTCGCTGACCGGTTGATAATGGCCCGCATCGAGAAATGCCTGGCGGCAGGCGAGCATTGCAGGCGTGTCGCCAGGCTGTCGGCTGTTCTTGTGTTGCACCACCAGCAGATTCAGATAGCCCTGGCGGGCCTGATCGTAGCTATGATTGTTGTTGCAGCGCCATTGCTGACCCAGGTTGGTCAGGGCCTGATGACATATCGGGCAGATCAGCTCCAGCATCAGCCGAGCAACCTGACCAGGGTGGCCTGATAGATGTCGGTGAGGATCTCAAGGTCTTCGGCCCGGATACATTCATCCACCTGGTGAATGGTCGCATTAACCGGCCCCAGCTCGACGACCTGGGTGCCCATGGTAGCGATGAAACGGCCGTCGGAGGTGCCGCCGGAGGTGGATGGCTGCGTCTGCCGGCCGGTCACCTCGAGGATCGCGCCGGCTACACCGTCGAGCAGTGCACCAGGCTCGGTAAGAAAGGGCAGGCCGGATACGGTCCAGTCCAGCTCATAGTCCAGGCCATGCCGGGAAAGGATCTCCCGAGTGCGGCTTTGCAGGTTTGCAACCGTCGATTCGGTGGAAAAACGGAAATTGATCAGCGCTTCCAGCTCACCCGGCACGACATTGGTTGCGCCGGTGCCTGAGTGAATGTTGGAAATCTGGAAGCTGGTGGGCGGGAAGAAATCATTGCCGTTGTCCCACGTTTCATCCGCCAGCTCGGCCAGTGCCGGCGCGGCGAGGTGAATCGGGTTACGCGCCAGATGCGGATAGGCCACATGGCCCTGCTTGCCCTTGATCACTAGCCGGGCATTGAGCGACCCGCGGCGGCCGTTCTTCACCACATCGCCGACCAGTTCGGTGCTGGAGGGCTCGCCGACGATGCACCAGTCGACCTTTTCATTGCGTGCTTTCAACGTCTCGACGACCTTGATCGTTCCATCCACCGCTGGCCCTTCTTCATCGCTGGTGATGAGAAAAGCGATCGAGCCACGGTGATCGGGGTGGTCGGCGACGAAGCGCTCAGCGGCAACCACCATGGCTGCCAGGCTGCCCTTCATGTCTGCGGCGCCGCGCCCATGTAGCATTCCATTGTGGATGGCTGGAGAGAAAGGAGGGTTGGTCCATTTCTCGACCGGTCCGGTCGGTACGACATCGGTATGCCCGGCGAAACACAGCACTGGGCTCTGAGTTCCTCGCCTTGCCCAGAGGTTTTCCACATCGCCTGAGCGCATCGATTCGATGACAAAGCCACAGGCCGCCAGGCGCTCTGCCATGAGCGTCTGACAACCGGCGTCGGCAGGCGTGGTGGAGTCTCGCGATATCAGTTCGCAGGCCAGGGCAAGGGTCGGGGAAAGCTCGGTCATGGCTCGTATGTCGTAACGGGTTGAGAGCGGCATGATAGCAGAGTTGCCGGTCTGATCGGCCTACCCGGCCGTCATGGCCAGCGAGCGCGACGCCAGGCCCGACGCTGCCTCTTGTCGAGAAACGTCCAAGCCACCAGGCGGCTGCGCTTGTTGCCCTGCGCCATCGGGATCTCGCGCACATCCGCGGCGCCCAACATGCGGATGCGCTCCTGTAACGGTTGGATGTTTTCGCGCTTGGATACCAGGCTGGAGAACCAGAACACCTGGC
>CAYZFU010000043.1:15474-18261 GCA_964477725.1 uncultured Halopseudomonas sp. | reverse complement strand
CAACCCGTTCGCTGTCATGCCCGCTCCCACCGCCTGCGCGCTGCGTGCGCGCTTCCATGTGGGAGCGCACCCGGGCGCGAAAGCAAACTGGCAAACCACACAAAACCAACCCCTTCGCGGTCATGCTGGTTGCCACAAGCGCGCTGCGTGCGCGTTTTTATGTGGGAGCGCACCTGGGTGCGAAAGCGAACAGGCAGATCACCAGACCCAACCCTTGGCAATCATGCACGCTCTTGCGATGGAATATCGCTTACAGGGGGCTGAGCGCAGACATCATGTGCGATGCGTTATGCGCCAGGTCTTGTGAATGCGCGGATTGCGCTGGAAGTCGCGGTCGAGCGTCTGGGTGCTTATATCCTCGATCTGATACGCCCGCTGCAGACCTTCGTCCAGCTTGAAACGGCGAAAATTATTGGAGAAATACGCTACTCCGCCCTTCGCCAACCGCGCCATGGCCAGATTGATCAGATGCACGTGGTCACGCTGCACATCGAATACATCTTCCATGCGCTTGGAGTTCGAAAAGGTTGGCGGATCGATGAAGACCAGGTCGTAGTCTCCCTTATCCTCTTCGAGCCACTGCATGACGTCCGCCTGAACCAGCTGATGGAGATCCGACAGCCCGTTCAATGACAGGTTACGCCGTGCCCAGTCCAGATAGGTGCGCGAGAGGTCCACACTGGTCGTCCGGCGAGCTCCCGCGACCGCTGCGTGCACGCTGGCACTGGCGGTATAGCAAAACAGATTGAGGAATCGCTTGCCTGTGGCCTCGGCAGCGATGCGCAGGCGTAGCGGACGGTGATCCAGGAACAGGCCGGTGTCGAGGTAGTCGGTCAGGTTGACCAGCAGACGAACCCTTCCTTCGCTTACTTCCATGAACTGCCCACGACGATCCATGCGCTCATATTGCTGCTTGCCGGCCTGGCGCTGGCGCTGCTTGAGCACGATATGTGCGGCGGGAATCTCCAGAACCTCCGGCAACGCGGCAAGCACGTCCTGTAACCGAGCCTGCGCTTTCTCGTCGCTGATGGACGCAGGAGCGGCGTATTCCTGGACATGCGCCCAGTCATTGTAGAGATCGATCGCCACCGCGAATTCGGGCATGTCCGCATCGTAGAGTCGATAGCAGCTGATCTGGTTCTGCCTGGCCCATTTGCCCAGCGTTTTGAGGTTCTTGCGCAGACGGTTGGCGAACATCTGCGCCGATTCGCTAAGCCGCGCCGTCCCGGTAGCGGTCGGCTCGGTCGCCGGTGCGCCCGTCTGCGCTTCACGGGCTGGGCTCGACTTGCCGGTGACGAAGCGCTCCGGCGCCACGTCCATCATCAACAGCTTGCATGGCAGCGCGCCGTTGAACAGTGCGTACTGTTTGTGGCTGCGAATTCCCATGCGCTTGCCAAGATCCGGGTTGCCGGTGAAGATCGCCGCCTGCCAACCCTGGCAGCGCTCCCGTAGAATTTCGCCCAGCTTCTGATACAGGTACACCAGACTAGCAGTATCGCCCAACCGCTCGCCGTACGGGGGGTTGGTCACTATCAGCCCCGCCTGACCTTGGTCCGGACTGGGCGCGAAGTTCGCCAGTTCGCCCTGGTACACCTTGACCCATTCGCCGAGACCGGCCCGTTGAATGTTGTTGCGCACCGGCTGGAGCAATCGCGGGTCGGCTTCGTAGCCACGAATCCATAACGGCGGACGGGCCAGGCCAGCCTCGGCACGCTCGCGAGCACCTGCCAGCAGACGCTCCCAGATCGCCGGGACATGCTGCAACCATCGGGAAAAGCCCCAGCTGATCCGATGCAGGTTCGGCGCTACATCGGCGGCCATCAACGCCGCCTCAACCAGAAAGGTCCCCGAACCGCACATCGGGTCGGCCAGCGCTGCGCCCTGCTGGGCGAGCTGCGGCCAGCCTGCCCGGATGAGGATCGCTGCGGCAAGGTTTTCTTTCAGCGGAGCGGCGCCCTGCTGCAGACGATAGCCTCGCTGGTGAAGACTGTTGCCGGACAGGTCTATGGCGACCTGAGCCTGGCCGCTGCGGCAGTGCACGTTGACCCGCAGATGCGGCGCGATCTTGTCGATCGAAGGGCGAGTGCCATCCGGCGCGCGCAGCGTGTCGACGATCCCGTCCTTCACCTTGAGCGCGCCGAAGTGAGTATTGTCGACACCCGTGAGCTGGCCGCTGAAATCCACCGCCAGCGTTCCGGAAGGCGTCAGGTGATCTGTCCAGTCTATACGGCGGATGCCTTCGTACAGGCTTTCTGCGCTGTCCGCCGGGAACCTGTCGAGAATCAGCAGAACCCGGTTGGCCAGGCGCGACCACAGGCAGCAGCGGTAGCCGAACTCCAGATCGGCGATCACGCCCGCCCCGGCAATGGTTTCCTTGACCGTGACCGCGCCCAAAGTACGCAATTCGTCCAGCAGCAGACCTTCGATGCCTTTCGGACAGGTCACAAAGAATTCAAGGTTGTTACGCATGTGATTGATTTCCGGAGTTCTACCGAGGGGTTATGGTCTAGATCGCCTAATGGAGCCGCTCTCTATACCAAATCGATCTTGGCTGAGTATCGATGGCTTAGGGTACAACAACCCAATGATTAGTGTTCAGACCAGTTCTGGGGCGACCTGCAACAGGCAGCCCCGGCAGAGGCGGGATCGGCCCGCCGCTGCGCCTGATTGCCGCCAGGCAATCGGGGTTTCAACACCACACGAGGGCTCTACCTTATGAGAAGACTCAAGCGTGATCCGATGGAACGAGCATTTCTGCGCGGCTACCAACATGGTGTTAACGGTAAA
>CAYZFU010000043.1:2605-15464 GCA_964477725.1 uncultured Halopseudomonas sp. | reverse complement strand
AGATTCCTGCCCCTTCGCCAATCCCAATACCAGACAGAACTGGATCAACGGCTGGCGCGAAGGCCGGGCCGACCATTGGGCCGGGTTTACGGGCATTTCCGGCGTGCATCGCCTCAACGAGATGCACGCTGTAGGGTAAGACCCCTCAAACTGCCGATTTTCCCAGGGCGCTCTTCCCAAGCGCCGGGCCTTGAGGCCCACCGGCCCCCGCGTGCGGGGGCCACTTGTTTCAGCGATCCATCGCCGCAATCGCTTCGACACATTCGCGAACCAGCTCCGGTCCGCGATATATGAAGCCGCTGTAAATCTGCACCAGACTTGCACCAGCCTGGATTTTCGCAACCGCATCCGAGCCGCTGAAGATACCGCCGACTCCGATGATCGGCATGCGCCCGGCGAGCGTGTCGGCCAGCGTGCGGATGACCTCCGTCGATACCTCGGTCAGCGGTGCGCCAGACAACCCGCCCGCCTCCCCGGCATGTTCGAGTCCCTGCACAGCTGTCCGATCGAGCGTGGTGTTGGTAGCGATGACCGCGTCCATGCCTTGCTCTACCAGAGTCCCGGCTACCAGCACCAGTTCCTCGGTAGTCATGTCCGGTGCGATCTTGATGGCGATCGGCACGTAGCGTCCGCGCTCGGCCGCCAGTTGCATCTGGCAGGTTTTGATCTGCTCGAGCAATTGCTTGAGCGCATCGCCATATTGCAGGGTACGCAGGCCCGGTGTGTTCGGCGATGAGAGGTTCAGCGTGACGTAGCTGGCTCGGTCATAGACCTTGCGCAGGCAGTACAGGTAATCGTCCACTGCGTTTTCCACGGGCGTGACGGCATTCTTGCCGATGTTGATACCCAGCACACCGCGGTAGCGCACCGCAGCGAGACGCTCCAGCAACGCATCCACACCCTGGTTGTTGAACCCCATGCGGTTGATGATTGCCTGCGCTTCGGGCAGGCGGAACAGACGTGGTTTGGGATTGCCTGGCTGAGGCCGGGGCGTCACCGTGCCAACCTCGATGAAGCCAAAGCCGAGGGCTGCCATGCCGTCGACCGCTACTCCGTTCTTGTCCAGGCCCGCCGCCAACCCCACCCGATTGTCGAACGTCTGACCCAACACCGAGACAGACGCAGACTGAACCGGGCGTACCAGCCGGTCAGCCAGGCCCAGCCGCCCGGCCGCACCAATCATGTCCAGAGCCAGGTCGTGAGAGGTCTCGGCCGGCAGGTGGAACATCAGTGAACGCAGCGTGGAATACATGGATCGAAGCCCCGATGGAAATTTCGGCGCGAGTATACCGGTTTAGCGGTCCAGGCGCTCCAACGAGAGGAGCTTGCCATCCTCGGTGAACCGCATGACGAAACTACCGTAGACGCCATCGTGGCTCAGGAAAGGTCGCAAATGGTGGGCCGGCAGGCTGACTCGCCGGCCATCGCGGCTGTGCATCAATACGCGCTGCGCGCTGCCCCGATACCAGGCGAGGTACCGTTCGGCAGGCAGAGCGACGTCGATGATCAATTGTTGCATAGAGCTCCTTGGCTGGTCTGGCGCGCGTTCTGGGCCAGATCCAGCAGCTCGCGCATGGCTACCGCCACCATCGGATAGTCCGGATTGGTGGTCGTTTTCAGTTCCGCGAGCATGGCACGCCAGCGCTGGATGAGGAACTGGTTGCGCTCCAGCCAGACCTCGACGATTTCCTTCGGAGTGAGGTCTTCGCCAGCCAGTTGCAGGGCCGACACGGTCATGCTGCGCACCTGCCAGTCGAGATCATCACGGTAGCTTTCCCGTGCGAGCGCCTGCCAGTGCGAATCCACCTGCAGGCCAGTGACGACCTGGGTGAACCAGGGCATCTGCAACTCGCTGCCGAGCGAGAAGAACACCTGAGCCACGCGCTCGGTTGGCTGTCCGGTCTCGTCTGCTGCCTCGATGATGCCAAGCATGGTGAAGAAATGCCCGGTACCGGCCACGAAGCGCGCGATGGGCTCGGGCACGCCGGCCTCCCGATAGCGCTCGAAACGCGATTCCCAGACGTCGCGCACCGGTCCTTCGAATAACACATCCGCCTGCTCGGTGAGCCCGGCAATACGCGGGGCGAAGTGCGCTACCTCCTGACCAGGCTGAAGGCCCAGGCGACGATTGCGAATGAACCAGCGCGCCGAGCGACGCCCCAGCCGCATCAGGTCATCCATCAGGTTCATCTGCATCTCCGCCGGGATCTGGTAGTCCAATGCTTCGATCCGCGCGAACTGCTGCTGCAGGCCGAACACGTCCCGGCCAACAACGTAGGCTCGCGCGATGTCGCTCGGTGGCGCGCCGGTCGACTGCTCCAACCGGCGCAGGAAGGTGATACCCATGTGGTTGACCAGATCGTTGGCCAGCTGGGTAGCGATGATCTCACGGCGCAATCGATGCCCTTCCAGCGCATCGCCGTGCCGCTCGACGAGCATCGGCGGGAAGGCGGTCTTCAGCTCCCGGCTCATATAAGGATCATCGGGCACGTCCGAGGCTGCGAGTGTTTCCTTGAGATCGGCCTTGGAATAGGAGATCAACACCGACAGCTCTGGACGCGTGAGTCCGCCGCCCTGCGCCGAACGCTCGGCCAGCATGTCATCGGCGGCGATGAATTCAAGCGATCGATTGAGCTTGCCAGCGGTTTCCATGGCGTTGATGAACCGGCGGTATTCGCCCATCGCCTTGATCGCCTGGCGCTGCGCGAGGCTGATGGCCTGAGTCTGCCTGTAATTGTTGTCGAGCACCAGACCTGCCACCGACTCGGTCATGCTCGCCAACAGCTCGTTTCGCTGCTTGAGCGTGATGTCCTGCGCCGCTACCACCTCGTTGAGCAGAATCTTGATATTGACCTCATGGTCGGAACAGTCGACGCCGCCAGCGTTGTCTATAAAGTCAGTGTTCACTCCCCCGCCATTCAGGGCGTATTCGATACGCCCGAGCTGGGTCAGGCCGAGGTTGCCGCCTTCGCCGACCACACGGCAACGCAGCGCGCTGCCATCGACGCGCAACACGTCGTTGGCCTTGTCGCCAACCTCGGCGTGGGTTTCCGTGCTCGCCTTGACGTAAGTACCGATGCCGCCGTTCCACAGCAGATCGACCGGCGCCTTGAGCAGACGGTGAATCAGCTCCGCAGGCGTCAGCGCATCGGCGTCTATGTCGAACAGCTCTTTCATCTGCGGGGTGAGGCGGATCTGCTTGAGGCTGCGCTCGTATATGCCACCGCCCTCGGATATCAGCGTCGGATCGTAATCGGCCCAGCTGGAGCGCGGCATGTCGAACAAGCGCTGCCGCTCCGCGAAGCTGCGCTCCGGATCCGGATCGGGATCGATGAAGATATGCAGATGATTGAACGCGGCGACCAGCTTGAGCTGGCGTGATAGCAACATGCCGTTGCCGAACACATCGCCGCCCATATCGCCGATGCCAACGACGGTTATCGGTTGCTCTTGAATATTGACGCCGCGCTCGCGGAAATGCCGTTGCACCGAAACCCAGGCGCCGCGCGCCGTGATGCCCATTTTCTTGTGGTCATAGCCGGCGGAGCCGCCCGAAGCGAAGGCATCGCCGAGCCAGAAATCGTATTGCGCAGCAATGCCGTTGGCGATGTCGGAAAAGGTTGCGGTGCCCTTGTCGGCAGCGACCACCAGATACGAGTCGTTGTCGTCATAGCGCACTACTTGCGGGGGTGGAACGACCGTGCCTTCGACCAGATTGTCGGTCAGATCCAGCAGTCCGCGGATGAACAGGCTGTAGCATGCGATTGCTTCCTGCTGGATCTCATCGCGGGTTCCACCCACCGGCAGGCGCCGGGGAACGAACCCACCTTTCGCTCCGACCGGAACGATGACAGCGTTCTTGACCTGTTGGGCCTTGACCAGGCCGAGCACTTCGGTGCGATAGTCCTCCTCCCGGTCTGACCAGCGCAGCCCCCCTCGGGCGACCTTGCCGCCACGCAGATGAACGCCTTCGAAACGCGGCGAATAAACATAGATCTCGTACATCGGCCGCGGCAACGGCAACTCCGGAATCCGGTGCGGATCGAATTTCAGGCTGATGTAATCCTTCGGCTGGCCGTGTTCGTCCGCCTGATAGAAGTTGGTGCGCAGCGTCGCCTTGATCAGATCCAGGTAGCGCCGCAGGATGCGATCTTCGTTCAGTACCGCAACACCATCGAGCGCTGAAATGATGGCTGCTTCCAGCTTGTCCTCCAGCTCGGCGGCCGTCGCTTTGCGGGCCAGATAGAAGCGCGTTTTGAACAGCCGCACCAGCTCGCGGGCGATATCCGAGTGAGAGACCAGCGTGTTGGCCAGATAAGGAAGCTCGAAGCCCATGCGGATCTGTTTGATATAGCGCGCGTAGGCCCTGAGCAAGGCCACGTCACGCCAGGACATGTTTGCCAGCAACACCAGCCGATTGAAGGCGTCGTTTTCAGCCTGCCCGCGCCAGACATTAATGAAGGCGTCACGAAACAGCTGGTTGACCTCCTGCAGATCGCGGGTGCTTTCCAGGGCATAGGTGAATTCGAAGTCATGAATCCAGTAGGTCCGGCCGTCCTGTCCGACGATTCGGAACGGAAACTCGCCCATCACGCGCAAGCCGAGGTTTTCCAGGATCGGCATGACATCCGATAGCGGCAACGGCTCGCCCAGGTGATACAGCTTGCAGTGCAACACGCCCTGCTTTTGCGTCAATGGCTGATAAAAGCTCATCGCCAGAGGGTCGGCATCGCTCAGGGACAGCAGATGGCGCAAATCCACCACAGCCGAAGCGGTGGTGAACCGCTCGCTGTAACCGGCGGGGAAGCTGTCGCCGAAGTTGGCCCAGGCGGCGCTGGCCTCAGCCTCGCCCAGGCTGTCCTCCAGCCGCTCCCGGAAATCGTCGTGCCAGTCTCGACAGGCCATGATCACGTCTCGCTCGATCTGCTGATGATCGACAGGCTGTCGATGCCTGGAAGGCTCCACCCGCAGGATGAACTGCGTACGGGTCAGGATCGATTCGGAAAAATAGGTCCAGAATTCGCATTCGGTTGCTTCGAGACGATCCATTAGTACCGCCTGGATTTTCAGGCGGATATCGGTGGAATACAGGTCACGCGGAACGAACACCAGACAGTAATAAAAGCGCCCATAGTTGCCGCGGCGCAGGAATACGCGGATACGCGCCCGCTCCTGCATCTGCACGATGCCGACCGCCGTATCGCGTAGCACTTGCGGTGACATCTGGAATAGATCATCGCGCGGCAGTACTTGAAGCGTCTGGTCGAGTTCCTTGCCCAGGTGACTGTCCGGGTTCAGTGCTATCTCGTCGCGGACCGCGGCCACCTTGCGGCGCAGATAGGGAATCCGATCGACGCTGTCACGATAGACCTTGGATGTGTACAGCCCCATGAACCGATGTTCGAGCAGCACCTGTCCATTGGCGTCGACCTCGCGAACAGAAACGTAGTCCGGATAAGCAGGCCGGTGCACCCGGCTGAAGCGCGACGCTTTGGCAAAGGACAGCAGCAGAGGCTGCTGCAGGTAGCTGACCACCGCCTCGGGCAGGTCTTTGATGGAATCATCCCGCTGGTCCAGAGCAGGTACGCCCAGGCTGTGCTCTCGCTGCATGCCCAGGCGTTGTTCGTTGATTCCCTGGGCGATGGCGAATCGTTCATAGCCGAGGAAGGTGAAGTGGTCGGCGAGCAGCCATTGCAGAAAGTCCATCGCCTCGGCACGCTCGTCCTCGTCGAAATAGCCGGACTTGCCGTCGGCCAGGGCAGTGATCACATCGCGCAGCCGTTGCTGCATGGCGGGAAAATCCCCAACCGCTGCCCGCACATGGCCGAGCGCGTCGACCAGGCCCTGCTGAACGCTGTTCAATCCACTTGCGCTCGCGCAGCGTTCGACCTCGATATAAATGACCGACTCGGCGCGCACTCTGTCGTCTACGGGCGTCGCCGGGTCATGAACGGCAAGCAGCTCGCCCTGCTCGTCGCGCTCGACCTTCATCACGCTGTTCTGCAGCGTATGAATGGTCAATCCCTGACGCTTGAGCTCGATGCGGATCGAATCGACCAGAAAAGGCGAGTCCGGATGCAGCATTTCGATGACCGAATGGGTCGTCTGCCATCCGTGTTGCTGCGTATCAGGATTGAATACCCGCAACTTTTCACCGCTGCCGGTCCGGTTCTGCATGAATCGCCAGAACGACAGCATGCAGCCGAGCAGATCCGAGTCGTGCCGCGCGAGGAGTTCTTCCAACGGCACGATGCCGAAGAACTGCCGGGTGAACCGTGCAATGTCCTGCTCATCGCCGGATTCCACCAGCGATTGCAGGCGGTCGGTAAGGATATCGAGAAGTTCCTGTTTGCTGCTGGCCAGGATCAGCGCCATGGTGCCTCCGGCAGGTTTGGATATGCAATTCGGAAGAAAGCGCGCGGTCGATTTCCGCGTGCGCTCGAGTTAACAATTTGTCGTCGCAGATTAGTCTAGACCAAGGGTATTTAGGTAAAGTGTCCGTTCCAGGGAATTCCCAGTTGTAGATGGACACATCCATGACCCACCGCGATTCGCTTCTAGCGCTCAAATCGTTTCTGAACCAGCAGATTTTCGGCCAGGAAGTGCTCATCGATCGCATGCTGATCTGCCTGCTCGCCGGTGGACATGTGCTCGTCGAAGGCGCGCCGGGGCTGGCCAAGACCAAGGCGATCAAGGTCCTTTCCGAAGGCATCGAGGCGGATTTTCATCGAGTACAGTTCACCCCCGACCTGCTTCCCGCGGACATCACCGGCACCGAGATCTATCGTCCTGAAACGGCAAGCTTCAGCTTTCAACAGGGGCCCATCTTTCATCATCTGGTACTGGCGGACGAGATCAACCGGGCGCCGGCCAAGGTGCAGTCGGCACTACTCGAGGCCATGGCCGAGCGTCAGGTAAGTATCGGACGGCAGACCTACCCGTTGCCCGAGCTGTTTATGGTCATGGCGACGCAGAATCCGATCGAGCAGGAAGGAACATATCCGCTGCCTGAAGCACAACTCGACCGATTCCTCATGCATGTACGCATCGGTTTCCCCGATGCTGCACTGGAGCGACGCATTCTTCATCTTGCTCGCGGTGAAGCGCAAGGCATCGAGCCGCACATGGCCAACAAGGTCAGCCAGTCCACCATTCTGGCTGCACGCCAGGAAGTCCTCGAGCTGTTCATGGCCGATGCGGTGGAGGAATACCTGATCCAGCTGGTCATGGCGACCCGCCGCCCGGAGATGTACAACCCGCAGCTCGCCGAATGGCTGCAGCTGGGCGCCAGTCCTCGCGGCACAATCGCGCTGGATCGCTGCGCGCGGGCCCATGCCTGGCTGGCCGGCCGTGATTTTGTCAGTCCTGAAGACGTGCAGGCAGTCGTGCACGATGTGCTGCGGCACCGGCTGATGCTGAGTTTCGAGGCCGAGGCCGCCGGCATCGACGCCGACCGTGCCATCAGTCTTCTGGTCGAATCGGTAGCCGTCGTCTGATATGCCCCCCGAATCGTCCGGCGTGGTCACCGAGGTGACACTGGAATCACTGCTTGGCGCCCGTCAGCACTGTCAGCAGTTGCCATTGTTCAGCCGTCCGATGCGGACCAGTCGACAGGCCGGACGACAGTACTCGCGCCTGCGCGGCCGCGGAGTGGACTTTGACCAAGTGCGCGCGTACCAGCCCGGGGACGACATCCGCAACATTGACTGGCGGGTGACAGCGCGTAGCCAGAAAGTACATACCAAGGTCTTCAATGAAGAACGCGAGCGTCCGGTGTTCATCATTTGCGAGCAGAGCAGCCGGCTCTGTTTCGGCAGCCAGCGCTATTTCAAGACCGCCCTGGCTGCCGAAGCCTGCGCGCTGATCGCCTGGACCGCGCTCAGCCACAATGATCGCGTTGGCGGCATGGTGTTTGCGCCGGACAGCTGCCACGAAGTGCGCCCGCGTCGCAGTCGCGGCGCGATTCTCCAGCTATTCCGACTGCTGCTGGAGGCGAATGCCTCAGCCCGCCCCGGACTGATCGAGGCTCGCCAGGTGCCGAACGAGCCGCTCAACCTGGCACTACGGCACAGCCGAGAGATCATCCGTCCAGGCAGCATCCTTTATCTGCTCTGTGACCATTCTGCAGTCGATCTCATGCAGCAAAGCCTGTTGGCGCCACTGGCCACGCACAACGACCTGATCCTGCTGCCAATACACGACCCGCTGGATGCGGCGTTACCGCAGCATGGCCGCCTGGCTTTCGTCCAGAGTGGCCAGGAGATGACCATCGATACCGATGACGATGACGTGCGAGCCGCCTACCATGCGCAGTTTGTCAGTCGCCAGACGGCCTGGCAGCACCTGGCCAATCGACTGCGCTGTACGCTGAATCCGCTGGATACCACCCAGTCTCCTGTGGAGCAGCTTCGCAGCATGCTCGCCGGCACGGCTGCGAGGCGGCGATGAACGAAACACTGGCGCAACAATTGCTGCATCCAGCTGCCCCTCCGCCGGTATCCTGGTGGCCACTGGCGCCGGGCTGGTGGTTGCTGATCGCATTCGGGCTCCTGCTGTGTTTAAGCGCCCCGCTACTGGGCCGGGCTGTCCGCAGGCGCCGCCAACGGCGCACCCAGGCCCAGCAGGCCCTGGCACGTATCGATCCGCAGCTGGGCGATCGTGAATGGCTGGCCGCACACAACACGCTGATCAAACGTGTTCTCAAGGCACGCGGTCGGGAGGAAGCTATCCGGCTATATGGCGAGCCATGGCTGGATTTTCTGTGCGAGAGCTGCCCACAGGTGCAGCGCGGAGCCTTGCAGCCCCTGGCAGGTGACTTGTATCGCCCCAGTGCGCATCTGACCCAGTCCCAGCGCAAGGCACTGGTACTGGAGCTACAGCGTTGGATGCGCCAGCAACATGTTTGATTTCCATTGGCCGGCGGTCTTTCTGCTATTGCCGTTGCCCTGGCTGTTTCGCCGTTGGCTGCCTGCGGATGCGCGGCGCAGCGCCGCGTTGCGGGTCGGTTTTCTCGGCCGCCTACAGCAGATCCCCACCGCCCCGACTGCCGCTCGCCGCGGCTCACGCTTTCCGCGTTTCGCGCTGTGCCTATGGGTGCTCCTGGTGCTGGCGGCGGCACGGCCCGAATGGCTCGGCGAGCCGCTGTCTGTCCCTACCACTGGCCGCGATCTGATGCTTGCAGTCGACTTGTCGGGCAGCATGGAATACCGGGATATGCAACTGGAAGGCGAAGAGACTGACCGGCTCACCATGCTCAAACATTTTCTGGGCAATTTTATTGAACGCCGTCACGGTGATCGGATCGGTCTGATCCTCTTTGGCTCGAGCGCGTACGTGCAGGCACCGCTGACGCTGGATCGCGATGCGGTGGGTGAATGGCTGGACGAGTCGTTCATCGGACTGGCCGGCCGCGAGACAGCGATCGGCGATGCACTGGGCCTTTCGATCAAACGTCTCACCGATCAACCAGCGATCAACCGAGTGGTTATCCTGATCACGGACGGGGCCAATACCGCAGGGCGACTGGCTCCGATCCAGGCGGCACGGTTGGCCGCCGAACAGCAGATTCGCGTGTTCACCATCGGTGTCGGGGCCGAACGCGGATCAGGACAGACCTCGGACGGACTGCTGGACTTCGAAGTCGATCCGTCGGTGGAGCTTGATGAAGGCACACTCAAGGAAATCGCACTGATTACCGGCGGCCAGTATTTCCGCGCCCGTCATGCCAGCGACCTCGAAGACATTCACGTCGCCATGGATAGTCTCGAACCGGCGCTCCACGACGGCGCGCCGATCCGCGCAGCCACGCCGCTGTATCCCTGGCCGCTGGGGCTTGCATTGCTGTTGAGCCTGGGGCTTGCCGGTTGGTATGGGGGTCGCGATGGGTTCTGAGCCATTTGCCCTGGCTTTCGCCCGGCCGGCATGGCTGTTGGCAGTGTTCCCGGCCCTGGCCCTGTGCTGGCTACTTTACCAGCGTGCGCAACGCCGTTCCGGCTGGGAAGCACTGTTGCCCGCCGCCATGCAGCCATTTTTGCTGGAACGTCATGCCGCTAGCCGGCCCCGGGCTCGCTATCTCCTGCTTGGTGGCGCCTGGCTTCTGGCGATCACTGCCCTCGCCGGCCGTCCTGGTCCGTGCCTCTGGAAACAAACTCGCCCAATCAGGCCGCGGTGGTGGTTGTCATGGATGTCACACCGAGCGTGCTCGCCGCCGACATTTCTCCCAGCCGCCTGCAGCGCGCCCGTCACAAGGTTCACGATGTGATGCGCCTGGCCGCCGATCATCAACTGGGCCTGGTGGCCTACGCCGGCAGTGCGCATCGTGTCACGCCGTTGAGCCATGATCGGGCTACGTTGATCAATCTCCTTGGTGCCCTGGAGCCGGGGATCATGCCGGTAGAAGGCAACAGCCTTGGCGCCGCGCTTGAGCTGGCCAGGAAGATGATCGACGAGCAGCCGCCGGCGAGCTCGCAAATACTTCTGATGATCAGCAGCAGCGAACCCGAACAACTTGAAGCACTCGAGCGCCACGCGGCAGAACTTGGGCCGCAGCTGGCGATTCTCGGGATTGGAAGTCAGGCAGGCGCTCCGGTACCCAGCACCGACGGCGGTTTCCTGCGGGACTCTGCAGGCCGGATCCTCGTGCCCCGTCTGGATAGCAAGACACTGGCTGCCATCGCACGGCGACACGGCTCGGCGTTCCACGTCGTCACCACCTCCGATGCCGATCTCGACCACTTGCTGCTACTGGGCCAGTCGTCCGTTCGTGGAGAAGAGCCGCAAACGACTCTGCAAGACCAGGGTCACTGGTTGCTGTTGCTTCTGCTGCCGCTGGCTGCGCTGGGCGCGCGACGCGGCTGGCTCGGCGTACTGTTGCTGGCAAGCCTTGCGCCCTTTCCTGCCGAAGCCGCGTGGATCGACTGGTGGCAACGTCCCGATCAACAGGGCGCGGCACTGCTCAATCAACAGCGGCCAGCTGAGGCAGCAAAACGGTTTGAGGACCCAGCGTGGCGCGGCTGGGCACTGTACCAGGCGCAACGCTACCCAGCAGCGGCCGAGGCATATGCAAACGTCATAATGCGCAATCCTGACGACCCCGAAGGCCATTTTCATTACGGCACCGCTCTGGCCATGGCCGGACGTTACGAGGACGCGCTGGAAGCTTTCGAACAGGCACTGACCCGCGACCCCGACCACGAAGCCGCGCGGCACAACCGCAGCCGCGTCGAGGCATGGCTGGAACGATTGCGCGAACAGACCGCCGATGGCGAGGCTGATCCGCAGGAACCGGACGGACAAGAACCGACCGAAGGCCAGCAACAGGAGCAGCAGCCAGCCGACGCCGAAAGAAACCAGCTCCAGTGGGCTCCAGACGATGCTTCGGTCAATGCCGAGATACCGCAGACCGCTTCCCCATCGAGCGCTTCTTCCGACCTGCCGGCAGCAGCTTCCGACGGGGCGGCCGCCGGCCCAGGCACTGCCAGTGCCGAGGGGACTGCGGCATCGAACCCCGACCCGGTCGCAGCCGCTCGACAGGCGGAACAGACCCAGGCACTGCGCCAGTGGCTCGAGGACATCCCCGACAACCCCGCCGAGCTGCTCCGGCGAAAGTTTCTCTACCAGCATCTACAGCAACAGCAAGGATCACAACCATGACACGATGGATCATTTCCTGGCTGCTGGCGATGCTGCCTCTCGTCTCCCACGCCGCCTTCGAGGCGAGCATTGACCGGACACGCCTCACCGAAGGCGAAACCCTCGAACTGACCCTTGAAAGCGCCGCAGCCAATCGTTTCAGTCAGCCCGATTTCAGTGTGCTGGAAGAGCTGTTCGAGATACGCAACAGCCGACAACTGAGCATGATGATCGAGGTGGAAGGCAAGACCCAACCGGTTACCCGCTGGATCCTTACGCTGATGCCCAAGCGCACCGGGTTCGTGGTTATCCCTCCGGTTAGCCTGGGCACCAGCCTGAGCGAGCCGATCAGCCTGCGCGTGCTGTCAGCCACCGAGGCCGTGCGCGACCCCGTAGCCGACATCGCGCCGGTGTTCATCGACAGCGAAGTGGACATCGAAAATCCCTACGTTCAGGCACAGGTGCTGCTCACCCTGCGGGTATATCATTCGGTGTCGCTGTACGACGATTCAACACTGAGCGGGCTGAGCATCCCCCAGGCGCGGGTAGAGAGCCTGGGCCCGCCGCGCCATTACGAGCGGCAGATCAACGGGGTTCGACACGGCGTCATCGAGGTACGTTACGCGATCTTCGGGCAACAGAGCGGTTCGCTGGAAATACCATCGCAGCTGTTCAGCGCCACCATTCTGCAGCCCCGCAAGCCCGACGAGCGGTTCTCGGCGCGCACCGGCAAGGTGGTACAGGTACGCTCTCCCAGCATCATGCTGAACATCCGCCCGGTTCCGGAGGCCTATCCCCGTGGCGCGCCCTGGCTTCCGGCGAAGGACCTGGCTCTGACTCAGCAGTGGCAACCCGACCCGGGGATGGATCTGCTCGCTGGGGAACCGCTCACGCGCACGCTTACCGTGGAAGCCGAGGGACTGACGGCCAGTCAGCTGCCAACGCTGCATAGCGAGCTTAACGGGGCGGACCGGAACTTGCGCCAGTACGCCGACCAGCCTCGGCTGGACAACCAGGTGCGCGACATTGGCATCCACGGCAAACGGCAGGACAGCTCGGCGCTGGTCGCTCAGCACGACGGCACCTTCGCCCTGCCCGCGCTTGAACTGCATTGGTGGGACACCACCCAGGATCGCCTGCGCACATCGCGTCTCGAACCTGTGGTTCTGAACGTTCGCAGTGACGACAACTATGCCACCGAAGGCTCAGCCGAAACTGCGATCACCGC
>CAYZFU010000043.1:0-2595 GCA_964477725.1 uncultured Halopseudomonas sp. | reverse complement strand
AGGACAGCACGTACCAGCCGCTGATCTGGCCATGGCAGCTCGCTTGCCTGTTACTCAGTCTGGGCCTGGCGGGCGCGCTGGTGCTGCTCTACCGCACCCGACGCCGCTTGTACCAGTTGAATCTCCCGGAAGAGGAAGAAAGCCTGGATGAGAACGTGCCGGACAATCCTCTGGGTGATCTGCAGGCAGCCTGTCGAGCCAACCATCCGGCCGAGGCACGCAAGGCATTGGAAGTGTGGGCTCGCCAGCAGCATGCAGAGGGGTTGATCGGCCTGACCCACCAGTATCCCGAACTGGCCGATGCGCTGGACGATCTGAACGCCTGCCTCTTTGGCCAGCTGGAGACACCCTGGCGTGGCAAACCACTGTGGCGGGCGGTCCGAATGGTCGTCCAGAGCCGCAAACGAGCCAGCGTGTTTCAACCGGAGCCGCTTGGCAGTCTGTATCCGGACGTTTGACCCTGCCGACTCCCCTGCTACCGCTCATCCTACAGATGGAACCCCTTGCTGCATCGTGACTTCTATCTAGGTAGTCCACCAATCGTCGGCGACGCCGGCGCAGCAAGGAGGTCCAATGAACGTGAAACTCAAACCTCTTCATGAACAGGTCATCGTCATCACCGGGGCGTCCAGTGGGATCGGGCTCGCCACGGCGCGCATGGCAGCGCAAGCCGGCGCCCGGCTGGTGCTGGTTGCACGCAATGAAGAAGCACTGAAAGAGATCGAGCGCGAGCTGGACGCCGGCGACACGGTCAAGCATCTGGTCGGCGATGTCGGCAAGCGCGAGGATCTGGAACGCGTCGCCAGCCAGACCATCACGCAGTTCGGCGGCTTCGATACCTGGATAAACAATGCGGGCAGTGCGGTATGGGGGCGCCTGGACGAAGTCAGCGACGAGGATCACGAGAAGGTCATGCAGACCAACTTCTTCGGGACCATGTACGGCTCGAACATCGCCGCTCGACACCTGCGCGACAAGGGTGGCGCCATCATCAATATCGGCAGCGTCGAATCGGCAGCTGCGATGCCCTTTCACTCGAGCTACAGCGCAAGCAAACATGCGGTGAAGGCCATGACCGATGTGCTACGCGTCGAGCTTGAACGATCCGGCGCACCGGTCTCGGTGACGCTGGTGCGCCCACCAGCGATCAACACGATGTTCAACGATCATTCGAAGAGCTACCTGCCTTCGGCGCCGTCGTTCCCGCCGCCGGTCTACAGCCCCGATGTTGTAGCCCAGGCGATCCTACATGCTGCGGTGCACCCGCAGCGTGACGTGTACATTGGTAATTCGAAGATGTTCACGCGCATGGCCCAGGTGACCCCTCGCCTGGCCGACCTTATGAGTCGTACCTTCATTTACGACATCGTCCAGAGCGGACGACCCGATAAGCATCCAGGAGGCACCGTGCATAATTCCGACGTAGGAACCGTTCAAGACGGTCAGGCATCCGGCCAATATCCCGGCCACGTGAAGCAAACCAGCTTGTATACGCGTGCAGCACAACATCCGGTAGCGACGGCGCTGATTGCGGTAGGCGCCATCGCATTGATCGCTTCGCTGATGGGCGGTAGCAAGCGCATGAAGTCGAACAAAGGCATGCCTGCCCTGGGTGCCATGGCGGGACTCAAGGGTGCCAAAGGCATGAAACACGTACATGTACCACGGATCCGCAAAACGCATCGCCGTGGCGGACTGTTTGGCACTGGCTTGAAACTGGCGGCGCTTGGCCAGGGTGCAAGGCTGTCGCACCAGGCAGGGAAAGTCTCTGGCGCCGTACGCAACCGCCTTCCGTAAGCGATTCGACCTTCCGATCTGCGGATCGGAAGGTGCTCGAACGGAAGCCGCAGAAACGAAAAAGCCGCTCCAGATGAAGCGGCTTTTTTGTGCGCGCGACGTTTACTCGCGCAGCTTTTCGGGCCGGATGAGGAAGCGTGCCAGCGCTGGCAGCAACCACAGTGCACCGAACATGTTCCAGAGGAACATGAAGGTCAACAGGATACCCATGTCAGCCTGGAACTTGATCGCTGAGAAGATCCAGGTCGCGACACCGATCGCCAGGGTGAAACCGGTGAAGGTCACCGCCTTACCCGTGGTTTTCAGCGTTTCGTAATAGGCTTCCTGCAACGGCAGACCCTGGCGCAGATAGGTTTCCAGGCGACTATAGATATAGATGCCATAGTCGACCCCGATACCCACCCCAAGGGCAATTACCGGCAAGGTTGCGACCTTCACACCGATACCGAGGAAAGCCATCAGCGCGTTCGCCAGTACCGATGTGAGTGCCAGCGGGATGATGATGCAGAGCACGGCGCGGATCGAGCGGAAGGTCAGCAGACACATGAAGATGACCACGGCATAGACCGTGAGCAGCATCTTGGTCTGCGACTTCTCGATTACAGCGTTGGTAGCCGCTTCGATACCGGCGTTACCCGCGGCAAGCTTGAACTCCATGTTCTCGGTATTGTGCTCTTCGGCAAACTCTTCGACCGCAGCGGTGACGCGCTCCAGCGTTTCAGCCTTGTGGTCGTTGAGATACAGCATGACCGGAGCCAGCGAACAGGACGCATTGAACATGCCTTGAGGGGCACGACT
>CAYZFU010000042.1:6915-18279 GCA_964477725.1 uncultured Halopseudomonas sp. | reverse complement strand
TGGTACCAGCAGCTCAATCGCAATCTGGGGCGCTTCGCACAACATTCGAACGGTCTGCTCAGCCGCTTTGCACCGGAGCTGGTCGAGGACCACAAGCTGCCGGGTATGCTGCCCGGGCGCGGCGCCATTCTGACCAGCTTCGGTCAGGGCCAGGATTCGCTGCTGGTAGTGATGATGCATCTGGCGCTCAGTCTTCGCACCCGCAACAATCAGCTGGCGTACATCCGCGAGCGCGTGGCCGACCACCAGCACGTGGTCCTGATGGGCGACATGAACACCCATGCCGAAGACCTTCTCGATCACTCGCCGCTGCGCGGCAGCGGCCTGCATACCGCTTCGCTTCCGGGGAGCTACCCGAGCTGGAAGCCTGCACGAATGATCGATCACATTCTGATCAGCCCAAGCCTGTCGATCGAGCAGGTGGAAGTACTGCCGCAGGCGATTTCCGACCATTTACCGGTAGCCATGCACATCCGGCTGCCTGATCAAATGTGCAAGCCAAGCGAGACGAATCGCTAGCCACTGACCGGTTTTAATCTATACTTGTACGGCACAGCGTGCAGGAGCACACATGTCGGGCCCAAGAAACACCGTTCTCCATGCGGGGCAGGAGGCCATGGAAAATCTCGCCGATCACGAAGAGCTGCTCAAGCGCAGTCTCGTTCGTATCAGTATTGCGGCCGATGGGCTCGACCCGTTGCTCGATCAGCGCCTGCGTGAGCTCCGCAGCTCCCTGCGGGCCGATGCGCCAAGCCATCTGCTCGCCGACCTGATGCCGGAACTGGAGCGCGCGGTGCTCAAGGCCGATGCAGACCGGCAGGAGCGGCTGGTAAAGATCGCTCATCACCTTCAGGCGCTTGCGCTGAATCTGCAGGACCGGCGTCCTGCCGGTATCGCCAGCCGCGCCCTGCGACAACTGCAAAAACAACTCGAAGCCCCGCTCGTATACGCCAACCAGATCCCGGCGCTGCTGGAAGAGCTGGCCGTGGTGCAACAACTGGTTCTCGATACGCCGCCCGGCCCGGACAGCCGTGGACTACTGGCGCGCCTGTTCAAGCGTGGCGACGCGCAGGTGCCGGCGCCGATAACGCCGCCTATGACGACCTTTGAGCCACAGGACGAGAGCGACGATCCGGAGCGAACCGTATCACCGGGCCTTGACCCGGCATCCGGCCCGGTGAATGGTGAAACGCAGCAGTATTCGCAGGTCGCAGGCCATATCGAGACCATTCTGCTGGATCTGCTTTCGGAAATGCAGGTGCTCGAGGATCAGCGCAGCCGCTGTGAGCGGCTGCGTGAACAGGTCAGTCAGGGCCTGAACTGGTACGAACTGGCTGCCGTACTTGACGAACTCAAGCTGCTGGTGCTCAACGCGCAGCAGAAACGCCAGCAGGATTTCGAACGCTACCTGCACCAGCTGAACCAGCGACTGGCGCAGTTTCAGGGCAATCTCGAGGCCGCGCATGACGTCTGTCTCGGCTCGTTCGAATCCGGCAGAGAGCTGGAGGTGGCGATCCGCAGTCAGGTCGCCGAGCTGCACGGAGACGTACGCGTAGCGACCGACCTTGACGCGCTCAAGGCCAACGTCGAAGCCAAGCTCGATGCCCTGTTGTCAGATGTCGATCGGGTGCGCTCTTCCCGGGAACAACAGGAACAGGAAACCTCCAGCCAGCTACGCTCGATGATCGAGCGCATCCAGGTGATGGAAGTCGAGGCGAACACATTCCGCAAGCACCTTGATGAGCAGCGTCAGCGTGCGATGCTCGACAGTCTGACCGGGCTGGCCAACCGTGCCGGCCTGCAAAAACGCATGGAGGAAGAGTTCGACCGCTGGCAACGCTATGGTGGCGAGTTGTTGCTGGCCGTGCTCGATGTCGACCACTTCAAGACCATCAACGACCGCTTCGGCCATCTGGCCGGGGACAAGGTGCTCAGACTGATCGCCCAGCAGCTGTCTGCTCGACTGCGCAAGACCGACTTCATCGGTCGTTTCGGCGGCGAGGAGTTCGTTCTGCTGATGCCAGGCACCACCATCGAGCAGGGCGCGCAGGTGCTGGACGAACTGCGCTGTGGCATCGAGCAGTGTCCATTTCACTTCAAGGCCGAACGGGTGACCATCACCATCTCGCTGGGCTTCACCCAGTTCAGCGCAGGGGATACGCTCGACCGGGTTTTTGACCGGGCCGATCAGGCCATGTATCAAGCCAAAGAAGCCGGGCGCAACCGCATCGTGAAGATAGCGTGAACGGCTTAATCCCGATAGTCGCTATGCTAGGCTGACCTCTGACCTGACTACTCCGAGGACCCGGTGAAGCCTTTCGTCATTTTGCTGTTTGTGGCGCTGTGTCTGACCGGCTGCGCGAGCGGACCGGCCATTGATACCCGTTATAGCTCCGAGAGTCAGGATAGCCGGGTGCAGTATGTAGTGCTGCACTACACGTCGTCCGGATTCGAGCGTTCGCTGGGCACACTGACCCGCGGGCCGGTAAGCAGTCATTATCTGATCAGGCAGAATCCACCCACTATCTACCGGCTGGTCGACGAAAGCCGCCGCGCCTGGCATGCGGGGGACAGCAGCTGGCAGGGCCGGACCTGGCTCAATGCGACGTCGGTCGGCATTGAACTCGTCCATCCCGGCTACAGCGAGACGCCGCTCGGGCGAGTCTGGCATACCTGGGAGCCGCGGCAGATCGAAGCGCTCACAGAACTGCTCGCAGACATCCTGGAGCGGCATAATCTGACCCCCGACCGTGTCGTTGGCCATAGCGATGTTGCGCCGCAGCGCAAGCTCGACCCCGGCCCGCTGTTTCCCTGGCAGCAGCTGGCCGAGGCCGGCGTAGCCATCTGGCCCGACCAACGGCAGGTGCAGAGCCATCTGAACGAGCTGGAAGGCCGTACACCGCCGTTGCGCTGGTTTCGCCAGTCGTTGGCGGCGTTTGGTTATGCGCTCCCGCAGGATGCCGATACCAACCAGGCCAGTCCGGCGCTGCGCAACGTCATTGCCGCGTTCCAGATGCGCTTTCGCCCGGCCCGGTATGACGGTCTGCCTGACAGCGAGACGGCGGCGCTGCTCGCCACGCTGGTTCCGGCCGCTGTGAGCTGGCCGGACTGGTGTACGCCAACCAATATGGCAAGCGCACCAGACCCTTGCCACGCCCAGCCAACTGCGCCTTGAAGGATGCTCATCAAGCCGGCAGCATAGCTGTCTGCTGTCGCCGTCTTACCACCTCCACGGATGGTCAGCCAGAGCGACTCCCTTCATGAAGCCGAGCAGGACGCACTTCAAGCATGCTTAACGGTATCTGGCTGAGCTTTTTCATCGCCGCCTTCGCCGCCGCGCTCTGGCAATGGCTCGGTATGGGCGATACCGAGGTGTTCAGCCGGCTGGTCGGCGCCCTGTTCGAGATGGCGCGGCTCAGTGTCGACATCATCATAGTGCTGATCGGCACCATGACCCTCTGGCTGGGCCTGCTGGCCATCGCCGAGAAGGCGGGCCTGATCGACCTGCTGGCGCGGCTGCTCAACCCGCTGTTTCGCCGGTTGATGCCAGAGGTGCCCAGCGGACATCCGGCGCTTGGGCACATCACCATGAACTTCGCCGCCAATGTGCTCGGTCTGGACAACGCAGCGACGCCGATCGGGCTGAAGGCCATGCATTCCCTGCAGACACTCAACCCCAGCCGGGACACGGCGAGCAACGCGCAGATTCTGTTCCTGGTACTCAACGCCTCGTCACTGACGCTGCTGCCAGTGACGATCTTCATGTATCGGGCGCAACAGGGTGCTTCCGATCCCACGGCGGTATTTCTGCCGATTCTGCTGGCCACCACAGCGTCAAGTCTCACCGGCTTGCTCAGCGTCGCGCTGATGCAGCGGCTGAAACTTTGGGATCCGGTGGTGCTGGCTTATCTGGGCGCCGGTGCCGTTGCGCTGGGCACCTTGCTCGCCGTGCTCGCCGGCCTGTCCGCGCAGGCTCTCGCTGCCACCTCGACACTGGTCGGCAACCTGACGCTGTTCGGTATCGTCATGCTGTTCCTGCTGGTCGGCTGGCTGCGCAAGGTCAATGTGTACGACACCTTCATCGAAGGCGCCAAGGAAGGTTTCAGCTTCACCGTCTCGCTGCTGCCGTATCTGGTCGCCATGCTGGCAGCCGTCGGCGTACTGCGCGCCAGCGGGGTCCTGGACGCGGTACTGGACGCCATCCGCTGGGTGGCCACGTCGATGGCCTGGGATACCCGTTTTGTCGACGCGCTGCCCACCGCGCTGATCAAGCCGCTGTCCGGCAGCGGCGCGCGGGCAATGATGATCGAGACCATGAACACGCATGGCGTGGACAGCTTCGCTGCATTGCTCGCAGCGACTTTTCAGGGCAGCACCGAGACGACTTTCTACGTGGTCGCGGTGTATTTCGGCGCGGTCGGCATTCGCCGCGTGCGGCATGGCCTGGGCTGCGCGTTACTGGCCGATCTGGCGGGAATGCTGGCTGCGATCGGAGTGTGTTACTGGTTCTTCACCTGAGCCGGTCGCCCGGAATCATCTGTTAAGCTGTCCTGAAAGACTCCGAACAGGACAGCGCCATGCCAGCACCCCGCTTCGACCAGTTGCATCGTCAGCCAGGCCCGTTCTTCGTCGCCCTCGGCGGCGCCGGCATGTTCGGTGCGAACTTCTATCTGTACGGATCGGCTGGGCAGTGGATCGCGGTGGACTGTGGTTTTGCACTACAATCGACGCCCGGCGGCAGCAACATCATGTCGGTCCCCAGTCTCGCTGCGCTCAAACAGCATGACATTCAACTGTCGGCAGTGCTCATTACCCACGGGCATGAAGACCACATAGGCGCCATCCCGCATCTGTGGCGTGAGCTGAACTGCCCGCTGTATGCCAGCCCGTTCGCCGCGCACCTGATCCGCAACAAGCTCGACCCGTCATTGCAGTGGCCGCAGTTGAAAGAGATCCGACCGCTGGAGCCGATCGGCATCGGCAACTTTCAGGCCGAGTGGATTCCGGTTACGCATTCGATCCCCGAGTCGCACGGGATCGTCCTCGAGGCGGCAGGCAAACGCATTTACCATAGCGGCGACTGGAAGCTCGACCCGTCGCCAGTGGTCGGTGGGCTGACCGCGCAGAGCCGGTTGCAGGCGCTGGGTCGCAGCGGTGTGCATGCCGTCATCGGCGACTCGACCAATGCTCCGGTTCCCGGCACCAGCCGCTCCGAGGCCGACGTGCAGAACGGTCTGCTCGATACCATCCGCGCCTGCCGCAAGCGGGTCATCGTCACCTGTTTCGCCAGCAACCTGGCACGACTGCACAGCCTCGCCGAGATCGCCTTCGATACTGCGCGTTACGCCGGGCTACTCGGGCGCAGCCTGCTGACCATGCACAGCGCGGGGCGTGCGTTGAATTACCTGAGCGCTCGACCGGGTTTTATCAGCCCGTGGGAGCTGGGCTATCTGCCACGCGAGCAGCAACTGTGGATCTGTACCGGCAGCCAGGGCGAGCCGGCGGCCGCGCTGGGCCGGCTGGCCAGCGGCAACCATCCGCATCTCTCGCTGGACGAAGGGGACACCGTGCTGTTTTCGTCGCGCCTGATCCCGGGCAACGAAGAGTCGCTGGAGCGCATTCGCCGGGGCCTGACGGAGCAGGGCGTGAACATAATCGACGATGAGATGGCGCCCATTCATTCTTCGGGACATCCGCCCCAGGAGGACCTGCGGCAGATGTACGGTTGGCTGAAGGCGCGCTATCTGCTGCCGGTGCACGGCGAACCCTATCATCAGCAGGCGCATCTGGAATTCGCCCGAAGCCTGGGCATGCAGGGAATGGTCCCGGCCAACGGTGACCTGTTCGATCTATCCGCGCAGCCGTCGCGTGTGGCCGATATGGAATGGGGTCTGACCGAGGTCAAGCAGGACTGACGCGCCCCTAAAGAATCTCCTTCAACTGTTGCCAGGCCATGCCCATCGCCAGCAGCGGCGCGCGGAATCGCTGGCCACCGGGGAACTGCATGTGCGGTACGCGGCTGAACAGGTCGAAACCGCGGCTGGCCTGCCCGCTGATGGCTTCGGCCAGAATCCGCGCCGCCAGGTGCGTCGCGTTTACCCCATGTCCCGAGTAGGCCTGCGAATAGAACACGTTGTTGTGCTCCGGCAGTCTGCCGATCTGCGGCAGGCGATTGGCACCGATGCCGATCATGCCGCCCCATTGATATTCGACCCGTACCTCAGCCAGCTCCGGAAACACCTTGAGCATCTTCGGCCGCATGTAGGCCTCGATATCCGCAGGATCCCGGCCCGAATAATGGCAGGCGCCGCCGAACAGCAGCCGCTTGTCTGCCGAAAGCCGGTAATAATCGAGCGCCACGCGTTGGTCACACATCGCCATGTTTTGCGGAATCAGCCGTGCCGCACGTTCCTCGCCGAGCGGCTCGGTAGCGATCACGTAGCTGCCGGCCGGGATCACTGTGCCGCTGAGCTGGCGGTGTAGCGAACCGATGTAGGCGTTACAGCCGATCACCAGCTGCCCTGCACGCACGCGACCCCGTGCGGCATGCACGCTGACCACCGGGCCGAAGTCGATCTGCGTAACGTAGGAGTGCTCGAAGAGCCTGGCGCCTAGATCCAGCGCTGCCTTTGCCTCGCCCAGCGCCAGATTCAGCGGATGCAGATGGCCTGAGCCAGCATCGGTCATGCCACCAACGTAGCAGTCCGAGCCGACGACCGTATGCATCTGCCCGGGCTCGACCATCTTCAATTCGTGGGGATAACCCAGCTCAATCAGTTCATCACGATCGGCACGGAACTGGTCCAGATGCGCCGGCTTGTTCGCCAGGTCACAGTAGCCCCAGGTCAAGTCACAGTCGATGTTGAAAGCCTCGACGCGCTCGCGGACGATCTGTACTGCCTCTATCCCCATGCGCTTCAGATCGCGCACCCCTTCGCGACCGATGATCTTCTCGAACTGCTCCAGATCATGACCGACACCGCGGATCAGCTGACCACCGTTACGGCCACTGGCGCCCCAACCGATCTGATGCGCCTCGAGCAGCGCGACAGACAGCCCGCGCTGCCGCAGCTCGATCGCCGTGTTCAGACCGGTGAAACCGCCGCCGATGATGCAGACGTCGACCTGCACGTCGCCTTCGAGAGCCGGCAGCTTCAGGCTCTGGTTACGTGTCGCAGCGTAGTAGGACGGGGCGTGGTCAGGCGTATGGGTCAGCACAGGCTTGGTTCCGTTCAGGATTAACGCAAAAACGTAAATAAAATTTTACGGCAGCTTAGCCGCTAATCGCCTTCAGGTATAGGGATCGTCAGCGTTTCCTTGAGCTCTTCCATGACGATGTACCCCCGGAAGCTTGAGCAGGATGTCGCCAAGTAACTTGCGGTACGAAGCCATCTCCGAAATCCGCGCCTTTATAAGGTAATCGAAGTCGCCCGAGACGAGATGGCACTCCAATACATGAGGCAGCTTGATCGCCGCGCGGCGAAAGTCGTCGAAGATATCCGCGGATTTCGACGCTAGGCTGATCTCGACGAACACCAGCAAATTGGCCTGGAGTTTTTGCGGGTTGAGCCGCGCGCCGTATCCGAGAATGAACTTCTCGCGCTCCAGCCGTTTGACCCGCTCCATGCACGGCGTGGTCGAAAGCCCGACGCGGTCGCCCAGCTCGACGTAGGAGATGCGCCCTTCGTTCTGCAGAATGCGCAGGATGTTCAGATCGATCCTGTCGAGCTCTCGGCTGGATGCCCTGCGGGTTTTCATGATTTCTTCCTGTTTTGCGATATTTTAATAGAGTAATCGTCTGACTGACGCGGTTTATTCAGACAATCGGAGAGTCTGTGTGCTTCTAGAATAGTGATATCGCCCATCGGGGCAAGCTTTCCCTTCAATCAAGGCCACACGGAGCCAACGCAATGCACGTCATGATCCTCGGAAGCGGCGTAATCGGCGTCACCAGCGCCTGGTACCTGGCCAGGGCCGGACATCAGGTCAGCGTGATCGACCGCCAGCCGGGGCCTGCGCTGGAAACCAGCTTCGCCAACGCCGGCATGATTTCGCCCGGCTACTCCGCGCCCTGGGCGGCCCCGGGCGTGCCGCTGAAAGCGATCAAGTGGATGGCTGCCAAGCACGCTCCGCTGGCCATACGACCAACCAGCGACCCGGATCAGTACCGCTGGATCGCGCGCATGCTCGCCAATTGCACCGAGGGGCGCTATGCGGTGAACAAGGAACGCATGATGCGTTTGGCGGAATACAGCCGCGACTGCCTGGTTCAGCTGCGCCGGGACAGCGCCGTGGACTACGAACATCGCCAGCTCGGCACCCTGCAGCTGTTCCGTACGCAGAAACAGCTCGATGCCGCAGCCAAGGACATCGCCGTGCTCGAGCGTTGCGGGGTGCCGTACCGGCTGCTCGACCGGGCCGGCTGCGTCGACGCCGAGCCGGGTCTGGCCGCCAGCGCCGAGCGTATCGTCGGCGGATTGCAACTACCAGGCGACGAGACCGGCGACTGCCATCTGTTCACCACGCGCCTGGCTGAGCAATGCCAGGCGTTGGGTGTGGAGTTTCGGTTCAACTGTGATATCCAGGGCCTGCTCAGCAACGGCGAGCGAATCACCGGCGTTCAACTGACGGACGAAGTGCTACGCGCCGATAGCTACGTGCTCGCCCTCGGCAGCTACTCGCCCCAGCTGCTGCGGCCGCTGGGCATCGATCTGCCGGTTTATCCGGTCAAGGGTTATTCACTGACGCTACCGGTTATCGACGATAACCGTGCCCCGGTTTCCACCATCATGGACGAAACCTACAAGGTCGCCGTGACACGCTTTGCCGGGCGTATCCGGGTCGGCGGCATGGCCGAGCTGGCCGGCTTCGACACCACCCTGCGTGACCGCCGGCGTGCCACGCTGGACATGGTCGTCGGCGACCTGTTCCCGGGCGCTGGCGATACCAGCCAGGCCAGCTTCTGGACCGGCTTTCGCCCGATGACGCCGGACGGCACGCCAGTGATCGGCGCCAGCACCCTGCACAACCTTTACCTGAACACCGGCCATGGTACGCTTGGCTGGACCATGTCCTGCGGGTCCGGCCAGTTGCTGGCCGATCTCATTAGCGGACGCAAACCAGCGATCCGCACCGAGGGCCTTGGCATCGATCGCTACACTCGACACAGGGAGACTCGCCGGCATGTCCGTCCAGCGTCAGCACACTAATCGGCGCATGAGCCAGGCCGTCATTCATCACAACACCGTTTATCTGGCAGGGCAGGTGGCTGACGATGACGATCTGAATGCTGACTGTGCCACCCAGACCCGCAGCACCCTGGCGGCCATCGAGCGGCTGCTCGCCGAGGCCGGCAGCGACAAGACGCGGATCCTCTCGGTGACCATCTACCTGAAGGACATCGATGCCGACTTCGAGGCGATGAACAGCGTTTGGGACCAGTGGCTGCCCGACGGCACCGCTCCTGCGCGGGCGACGGTCGAGGCGCGGCTGTGCGAGCCGGAAATACTCGTCGAAATGTCGGTGATCGCAGCGCTTTGATAAGGTCGGGCTGCTCCTCGCCGCCCGGTCAGTCTGATACGCTAGCGCCTTCCGGGATAGCTCGATCCCACATCGCCTCAAGATTCGAAACATGCGCCCAGCCCACGCCGTCATCGATCTCTCCGCCCTGCGCTATCAGTTTGCCCGAACGCTGGCGCCCGCGGCCCGGGCGCTGGCGGTGGTCAAGGCCAACGCCTACGGTCACGGTGCGGTTCGCTGCGCCCAGGCGCTGAGCGAGCTGGCCGATGGCTTCGCCGTCGCCTGCATAGAGGAAGCACTGGAGCTTCGCCAGGCCGGTATCAGTCAACCGATACTACTTCTGGAAGGCTGGTTCGAGGCAACCGAGCTCGAGCTGATCGTCGAACACGACCTATGGGTGGTCATCCATCACCATGGGCAGCTTGCGGACCTCGCCGAGGCACGGCTGCCGCGCCCGCTCAACGTCTGGCTCAAACTCGATAGCGGCATGCACCGGGTCGGCTTCACACCGGATGAATACCCAGCCCTCTGGCGCTCACTGAAAAATAGTCCAAATGTGGCATCGCTCACCCGCATGACACATTTTTCCCGTGCTGACGAGCCGGAAACCGGCCGGACCGAGGAGCAACTGGCGGTGTTTCAGCGGACCACCGATGCGCTTGGCGGCCCAGTCAGCCTGTGCAATTCCCCCGGTATCCTCGCCTGGCCCCTGGCGCACGGCGACTGGTTGCGACCGGGCATCATGCTGTATGGCGCAACGCCCTTCGAATTCGAACAGGCCAACGCAAAGCAACTTCGGCCGGTGATGCAGCTGGACTCGAAGGTCATCGCCGTGCGCCATGTCGCGGCAGGCGAGCCGATCGGCTACGGCTCGCGCTTCGTTACCCGGCGTCCGACGCGGGTAGGCGTGGTCGCCATGGGCTACGCCGACGGTTATCCACGCCATGCCAAGGACGGTACGCCTGTCCTCGTCGGTGGCCAGCGCAGCGAACTGATCGGCCGCGTCTCGATGGACATGCTGACTGTCGACCTGACCGATCTTCCGCAGGCAGGTCTGGGCACGCCCGTTCGCTTCTGGGGCAACGGTCTGAATGCCAGCGAAGTGGCGACCCACGCCAGCACCATTGCCTATCAGCTGTTCTGCAATCTGAACCGCGTGCAGCGCCTGTATCGTGACTGACAGGCGTCGGTGACGCGTTGAAAATTCTGCACAGCCGTGCAATGATCCCGAACTGAATCGACAACTGTCTCACCATCCGGCTGCCTGCAGCCGCCCCGGAGGATCCCGACCTTGGATGTGGGTGCGCGTCTCAAAGCGATAAGAAAAATGAAGGGCCTGTCCCAGCGTGAACTGGCCAAACGTGCAGGGGTTACCAACAGCACCATATCCATGATCGAAAAGAACAGCGTCAGCCCGTCGGTCAGTTCGCTCAAGAAAGTACTGTCCGGCATCCCGATGTCGCTGGTGGACTTCTTCTCGCTGGAAATCGAGCACGACAGCCAGCGCAAGGTCATCTACCGCGCCGACGAGCTACTCGACATAGGTTCCGGTGAAGTAACCATGAGGCTGGTCGGCACCGGACACCCCAACCGCGCATTCGCCTTTCTTAACGAGACCTATCCACCCGGCTCGGACACTGGTCCGGACATGCTCAATCATGAAGGAGAGGAAGCAGGTACCGTGGTCAGCGGCCGGCTCGAGGTGACCGTCAACGGTGAAGTCCATGTGCTCGAAACCGGCGACAGCTACTACTTCGACAGCAGTCAATCGCACCGCTTTCGCAACCCTTTCGACGAGCCCTGCCTGCTGATCAGCGCCACCACGCCGGCGAACTTCTAGCGACC
>CAYZFU010000042.1:1260-6905 GCA_964477725.1 uncultured Halopseudomonas sp. | reverse complement strand
GCGCATCAGTTGGGCGGATACCCGGTCAATACACGAGCGGCCAGTTCGTGGGCAGAACGGGTTCGCTCGGCTGGAGACTGGGTCCGATCACGCACCACCTCGGTACTGCTTCCGCGCCATACCAGCTGGTTGTCATCAGCATCGATCAGATCGATCTGCAAGGTCGCGGTCTGGTAGTCGACCGAACGCGTCTCGCTCATCATCGGGCCGCCACCCCATACGCCCCAGTATCCGGTACCAAGGCCGACGCCGTAGTTGGTGGTGACCCTCTGCTCCCGTTCATCTATGACCATGTCCGCTCGCACCTTCAGATCGGCCTGTTCCGGCGAGGCGGCCGGACGCAAGCCGCGGGCGTCGAGTTGCGCGGCAATCGCATCCTTGAAACGCTGGGCCACCAGATCGCTACCGATGCGCGGATCATCGGCGGGAGAAAAGTTGATCGCCGGCTCCGCCCAGGTCCAGGACCGATACTCGGCGAAATCACGGCTGCTGTCATAGTCTCGCTGCGGCTGGGTAGTCTGACAGCCGGCGAGCAACACGAGCGCTGCGGACAGTAGGGTCATGCGTAACATGCGAACACTCCGGATGGCTGCCTTGCGGGACTGGGTCACCTATATATTCGTGACTCGGCAGCGATCTTAGTTCCCGGCGGCCGACTGACCAATTGAATTGTTGCATCGCTCCGATGTGTTCGTGCAAAGCGCAAAGGCATGGAACGCTGGATATTGCAAATTGCAACGCTCCGCGCGCTGCCGCTCTGCCGCAGAAGCCTCGTTGCAGGCTGTTCGGGACAAGCGCTCTTGGCATGAAGGTTGCTCCTACGTGTTTTCCATGATGTAAGGAAGGATGCAGACATGCCCAGACTCAAACGAACGCTCATTGCCATGGCAGTCGTCGGCGCGCTTGCCGGCACCGTGGGCGTAGCTGCTGAAGGCGCGGATCTGCGCCAGCAACTGACCGAGGCGCGTCAGCAGGGGTCGGTGTGGACCGCACTGGCAGTCAACCGCAACCTTAGCCCCTTCGATATTGACGTCGAGATAGACGGTGACAAGGCGATTCTCTCCGGGACGGTCGACTCGGAGCTGGACAAGGAGCTCGCCGCTCAGGTCGCGCTGGAGGTCGATGGGATCAACCGGATCGACAACCGGCTGCAGGTCGACCAGCAGGCTGGACGCGGCGAGGAGCGCGACCGTGGCATTGGCGGACGTGTCGACGACGCCACATTGACAGCGACAATCAAGTCCAAGCTGCTATGGAACCGTCGAACCCAGGGGCTCAATATCCAGGTCGACAGTGACGATGGCATCGTCACCCTGACCGGCCGTGTCGATTCGGCAGAAACCAAAGAGCTGGCAGAGCGCATCGCCGCCGATACGGAGCAGGCGAGGGAAATCCGCAACCGGCTGAACGTCGACGCCGAGGCCGGGTCAGACTTTACAGGTGCTGCGCAGAATGCGGCCGCTACGGCAGGCGATACGCTAAGCGATGCCTGGGTTACCAGCAAAGTGAAGTCGAGCCTGTTGTTCAGCCGTAGCCTTAGCGGCACCAGCATTTCGGTCGACACCAGCCGTGGAAGGGTTCGGCTCAGCGGGGTAGTCGAGTCGGAAGCCGAAAGGGAGCAGGCAATCAGCACCGCCGAAGATATCCGCGGCGTGACCGAAGTGAACGCCGACGGCTTGAACGTTCGCAAGTGAAAGGCCCTTCAGGGTAGACGCAAGCCAACGTCATCAAACTGCAAGAGGACACGCCATGCTGAAGTGGGCAATCATATTTCTCGTCATCGCTATCATCGCAGCCGTGCTGGGCTTCGGCGGCATCGCCGGAACCGCAACCACCATCGCCCAGGTGCTGTTCGTCATCTTCCTGATCCTGTTCATCGTCTCGCTCGTCATGAGCCGTCGCGGACCCCGACCCTGACCATACCCCAGCCAGCGAAAAGGCCGCCAGGGGCGGCCTTTTTCGTACCGGACCATTGTATTCGGGATTCAGGCCGGTGCCGGCCTGGAGCTTCCCCAGGGATTGGCCTCCAGACTATTGTGCAGCGCGGTCGAAGCGATCGCCGCCTGACCGGTCGCCACGCTTATCTGTTTGAGTCCCTTGACCACATCCCCGATCGCAAACAGACCGTTTACCGAGGTGCGCTGGTGATCATCCACCAGCAGCGCACCATCGTCATCACAACGCGCACCTAGTTGCGCGGCCAGGGTCGAACGGGATCGGCTGCCCAGGCTGGGATAGACGAGGTCGAAAACGATGCGCTCCCCGCCGCGAGTAGTTACCTCGACACGTTCGTCCGGCGTCAGACGCATCGCTTCGACGTGGTCGGAAACCACGCGGATTCCATAGTGATCTGCCACTGCAATTGCCTGATCGCATGCGTGCGGCTGGCCATGCACGATGACCGTGACCTGGTCGGTGAAGGTTCGTAAAAAAACCGCATGGCTGATTGCGTTCTCCGCCTCGCCATAAACGGCCACGTTTTCTCCGTTTACCTCGTAGCCATCGCATATCGCACATAACCGCACGATGCCATCGCGGATGGCGTCGTGAACGTCGGGCATGTCTGGCAGTTCATCCTCGATTCCGCTGGCTATGATCACCCGCCGCGCCAGGGTCAGGTCTTGCCCGTGACGTACGGCGAACCCGGCCGGGTGGTGCTCGATGGAATCCACCCAGCCCTCATCGAGCCGGGCACCGTATGCCCGCGCCTGTTCGCGCAGCCGGGCTAGCAGATCGACCCCGGCAATGCCCGGCGGAAAGCCCGGATAATTATGCGATGTGGGTATGTACGAGGCGCGGCTGGCGCCACCGTCCAGCAACAGGCAACGTCGGCGGAACCGGGCCAGATATAAAGCCGCGGTCAGCCCCGCCGGGCCACCTCCAACAATGACACAGTCGACGTCGGCCGCGGGTGACCCGGCGTTCGCCGCGGTATTTGAAAAAGACATGAACGAATCCTGGAATGGCTACCCTGTTTGGTAGAAGCCCGTAGCAGCCGGAAGTTCGCCCGCGCAGGCCTTGTAGCGATGCGCTTCGTCGCCGGGCCGGGCGGGTTCGCCCGCTAGCCCGATGCGTTTTTCAGCTACGTTGCCGGGACGGTCAGACTTCGCTCAAAAGCTTGACCAATTCTCGCGCCGCCTCCTCGGACGAAGCCGGGTTCTGCCCGGTGACCAGCTTGCCATCGACCAGTACATACGAACTCCAGTCCTCGCCCTTGCTATAAACGCCGCCCTTTTCCTTGAGCCGGTCTTCAAGCAGATACGGCACGACATCGGTCAGACCCACCCCTTGCTCTTCGGAGTTGGCAAAGCCGGTCACACGCTTGCCGTTCACTAGCGGGTCACCGGCACCTGCGCGGACGTTGAGCAGTACCGCCGGGGCATGACATACCGCGGCAATCGGCTTGCTCGCCGTAACGAACTGCTCAAGCAGGCGGATCGAGTCGGCGTTGTCGTACAGGTCCCAGAGCGGGCCATGTCCGCCAGGATAAAATACTGCGTCATAGTCCTCAGGCCGAATCCCGGCCAGGCGATGCGTGTCTGCCAGCTGTAGCCTGGCTTCGTCATCCTCCTTGAAACGTTCGGTGGCGGCGGTCTGCGCGTCCGGCTCGTCGCTCTTCGGATCGATCGGCGGTTGTCCGCCAGCCGGCGAGGCGAGGGTGATCTCGGCACCGGCATCCTTCAGCACGTAGTAGGGCGCGGCGAATTCCTCCAGCCAGAAACCAGTCCGCTTGCCGGTATCGCCCAGTGTGTCGTGTGAGGTCAGTACCATCAGCACCTTCATGGAATACTCCTGCTGCGTCGGGTTGAGTTGGTCATTCGACGGGTTCTCGGTTAGTTTGTTCAGCATTGCCGAGGAGCCTCGAATGAACAGACTGCTGCTCAACTGCGATATGGGCGAAAGCTTCGGAGCCTGGAAGATGGGGCTGGACGAGCAGGTGATGCCGCATGTCGACTGCGCCAACATCGCCTGCGGCTTTCATGCATCCGATCCGGGCACCATGCGTCGCACAGTGGCTTTGGCCGTCGAGCATGGCGTGCGCATCGGTGCCCATCCGGCCTACCCCGACCTGGTCGGCTTCGGCCGTCGTTCGATGAACTGCAGCACCCAGGAAGTGGAAGACATGCTGCTGTATCAGATCGGCGCGTTGGACGGCATCTGCCGTGCCGAAGGCGCCCGCGTCGAGTACGTCAAGCCACACGGTGCCTTGTATAACGACATGATGCGACGGCCCGAGCTGCTGCGCGCGGTCATGCACGCGGTGCATCGTTACGATTCAACCCTGCAGTTGATGTTGCTGGCCCGCCGCGATGATAGCCAGGCACAGGCCATGGCCGACGAGGTCGGCATCTCCCTGATATTCGAAGCCTTCGCCGATCGTGCCTACGATGCCGACGGCTTTCTGCTGGGTCGTGACCGGCCCGGCGCCGTACACCACCTGGCGACCGAAATCCTCGAGCAGGCGCTGGCCCTGGCACGCGGCGAACCCCTGACCGACGCGGACGGCAGCGAACTTATGCTCAAAGCCGATACGTTGTGCGTGCATGGCGATAATCCCGAATCGGTCATGGTCGTTCGGCAGATCGCCACAGCCTTGGAAGAGTTGCGCTGAGCATGCATCCACGCGTCGAGACCGCAGCGCTGGATAGCCTGACGCTGCGCCTGTTCGACAGCATCGACGAATCGAACATGCCATGGCTACTGGCCGCAGCCGAGCGTATGCGCACCGCCTTCGGTTCGGCACTGATCGACCTGGTGCCGTCCTACACCACTCTCATGGTCACTTTCGATCCGACGCATCTCGACAATCGGCAGGCCCGCTCGTTGATATGCTCCGCGCTGGAAGGATTGCAACCGCTGGATGCACAGCGAGCCGGTACGTGGCACCAGATCCCGGTGTGGTACGACCGCAGCGTGGGACCCGATCTGGCTGCGCTGGGAAAGCGAAGCGGCATGGGTGAAGCCGCCTTGATTCGTACGCACTGCAGCCGCGACTACAGTGTGTTTACCCTCGGTTTCGCCCCGGGCTTCGCTTATATGGGACTGGTCGAACCGCAGATTGCCGCACCCCGGTTGGTGACGCCACGCCAGTGCGTTCCGGCTGGCAGCGTTGGCATTGCCGAACGCCAGACCGCCATCTACCCGCTGATCTCCCCAGGCGGCTGGAACCTTCTCGGTCGCACGCCAACCCGTCTGTTCGACCGCGGACGGGAAGGCTACAGCCTGTTTGCGCCCGGCGACCGGGTGCGTTTTGTCGCGGTCGACCATGCCGAGTTCGTGCGGCTGGGTGGAGACGACACGCCGATGGCTGGCCCATGACCCTGGTCATCGAACAAACGCTGGGGCTGGCCCAGCTGCAAGACCTTGGCCGCTTCGGTGTGCGTCATCTGGGTGTGACCCAGGGCGGCGCGGTGGATTGGGTGGCAATGCGCTGGGCCAATCAGCTATTGGGTAACCAACCCGGGGCCAGCGTGCTGGAGATGCCCTTTGGTGGCGTCACGCTGCGCTTTGAAACCGACACCACGGTGGCACTGGGCGGCGCCGATCTCGACGTCCTGCTCGAAGGTGTCCCGGTTGGGGCATGGCGTGCTTGTGCTGTTTCAGCCGGTCAACGTTTGCAGTGTCGGGCGCCGCGAACCGGCGTG
>CAYZFU010000042.1:0-1173 GCA_964477725.1 uncultured Halopseudomonas sp. | reverse complement strand
GCCAGCCCCATCGCGGCGGGGGCGCCGCTCCCACAGGCCATGAGCATTCGGGCCAGGTGCGAGTCTGAGACGCACCGCCCGATCGCGTCGCTGTATACCGGCTTTTGTGAGAGTGCCGTCCCCGGCGCGATAGCGGACTCGCCTTATTCGCAACCGGCCGTACTGGAGGTACTCCTCGGCTCGCAATACAGCGACTTTGCCGGTGCCAGCCTGTTCGCCGCATTCAACCAGCCGTGGCGCTTCGATGCCCGAGCCGATCGCATGGGCATCCGCCTGACCGGACCCGCGCTGCGCTACACCGGGCCCACGCTGATCTCCGAAGGCATTCCGCTGGGAGCGATACAGGTCCCGCCTGATGGCCAGCCGATCGTCCTGCTCAATGACCGGCAGACTATCGGTGGCTATCCGCGACTCGGTGCACTGACGCCGCTGGCGGTGGCGCGGCTGGCACAGTGTGCGCCTGGCGAAGCTGTTTACCTGCGGCCGGTCAGCGCGGAAAGCGCCCGGCGGCGGCACCTTGAGGCCCTGCGTGCGTTGGCGGCGCCTCGGTAGTAGTCCCAGGCATACTGCGGAAGTGGCTCAGACCCCTATTCGCGCCCAGGTGCGCTCCCACGAAAAACTGTCGCCGCCGCTCCTTTATTCAACGACAATGGTCGGTACCGTCTGCTGTCGTGCGCGGCTCTGCAGCCACACCCTTGCCGCGGCGCGCAATGCAATATCGCCGTAGGCGCCGGCCAGTTCCCCCTGGGGGTCGGCGGCTACAATGGGCTCACCGTCATCCGCGCCGCTGCGGATATGGATGTCCAGCGGCAGTTCACCGAGCAGCTCGCTGCCCTGTTCCTCGGCCATGCGCTGCGCACCGCCTTCGCCGAAGATGTGTTCCTCGTGGCCACAGTTGCTGCAAACATGAGTGCTCATGTTTTCAACGATGCCCAGCACCGGAACGTTGACCTTGTCGAACATCTTCAGGCCCTTGCGTGCGTCGAGCAGGGCGATGTCCTGCGGCGTGGTGACGATGACCGCGCCGGACACTGGCATCTTCTGCGCCAGGGTCATGTGGATGTCGCCGGTACCCGGGGGCATATCGACAATCAGATAGTCCAGGTCCTGCCACTCGGTCTCGTTGAGCAGACGCGTCAGCGCCTGGGTGATCATCGGGCCGCGCCAGATGAT
>CAYZFU010000041.1:0-18404 GCA_964477725.1 uncultured Halopseudomonas sp. | reverse complement strand
GACCTGCAATTCGTACGTGCGGGCGAGATCATTCCGCCGGCGGATCTGATCATTCTTCCTGGCTCCAAAAGCGTGCGCGCTGACCTGGCGTTCCTCCGTGAAAACGGCTGGGAAGCCGCTATCAAGCGACATTTGCGTTATGGCGGTCGGGTGCTGGGGATCTGCGGTGGTCTGCAGATGCTCGGCAAGCGAGTTTGCGACCCGCTGGGTTTGGAAGGACCGGCGGGAAACTCGCCGGGCTTTGGCCTGCTCGACTTCGAAACAACGTTGCAGGCGCAGAAGCGACTGACCAATGTTTCAGGACGGCTGGTGCTGAACGATGCGGTGGTGCGTGGTTATGAGATTCACGCGGGGATAAGCTCGGGGCCGGCCCTTGAGCGGGCCCTGGTGAAACTCGACAACGGCGAGTCCGATGGTGCCTTGAGCGAGGACGGTCTGGTAGCCGGTACCTATCTGCATGGCGTGTTCGAGGCGGCCGAGGCGAGCTGTGCTCTGCTTGCCTGGGCGGGCATCGAACGGATCGACGAGCAGGATTACGCCGGGCTTCGAGCGCGCGATATCGATCGTCTGGCGGACCTGGTGGAACGGCATATGGATATTGCCAGACTGCGCGAAGTAATAGGTCTAACTATATGATCGAATTGATATTAGGCGGCGCACGTTCCGGTAAAAGCAGGTTGGCGGAAAACACCGCTGCCGCGTCCGGTCGGACCGTTAGTTACATCGCCACCAGCCAGCCGCTGGACGATGCCATGGCTGAGCGTATCGCACGGCATCGCGCCCAGCGGCCTGCGCACTGGGGCCTGGTCGAGGAGCCGATTGCACTGGCGGATGCTCTGCGCCGGACAGCCGCGAAGGATCGCTGCGTGCTGGTGGACTGCCTGACCCTTTGGCTCACCAATTTGCTGCTGCAGGACGACCCGCAGCGGTTGGCTGCCGAGCGTTCCGCGCTGATTGAAGTTCTGCCTGGGTTACCCGGCCACACCATTCTGGTCAGCAACGAAACCGGACTCGGTGTCGTACCGATGGGAGAGCTTACGCGTCGCTATGTCGACGAAGCCGGATGGCTGCATCAGGCCCTGGCCGGGTTGAGCGATCGCGTCACGTTTTGCGTGGCAGGGCTACCGATGATCCTCAAGGGAGAGGAGCCGTGATGCACGGATGGTGGGAAGCGCCAGCCGCATTGCCGGACGAGGCGTGTCGCGGCCGCGCCACGACCCGACAGGGCGAACTGACCAAGCCGTCCGGGTCGCTGGGTCGGCTTGAGGAGGTCGCCATTACGCTGGCCGCGCTCCAGGGGCGCGACCAGCCGCAGGCCCGGCGGGTGGAGATTCACATATTTGCTGGCGATCATGGCGTGGTGGCCGAAGGCGTCTCGGCTTTCCCTCAGGCCGTAACCGGGCAAATGCTGGCCAATTTCGCCAATGGCGGGGCGGCGATCAGCGTGCTGGCGCAAGCGCTGGATGCCCGTTTGCGTGTTTTCGACCTCGGCCTGGCAGTGCCCATCGAAGCGCTGCCGGGGGTCGAGCATCTGCATATCGCAGCGGGCACGGCCAATCTCTCTCGTACCGCGGCGATGACCGGGGAACAATGCGAGCTGGCGCTGCGTGTCGGGCATGACGCGCTCGAAGCGGCGGCGGACGAGGGTGCGGATCTTTACATCGCTGGTGAAATGGGGATCGGCAACACGACCAGCGCATGCGCATTGGCCAGCGCCTTGCTCGGTCTCGCGCCCGGTGCCCTGGTCGGGCCTGGTACCGGTCTAAACGCGTCCGGGGTAGGGCACAAGCTGCGGGTCATCGAGCAATCGCTGGCGCTGCATGCCTCGCGCACGGCATTGCCGTTCGACGCGCTGGCCTGTCTTGGGGGCTTGGAAATCGCGGCGTTGACGGGCGCCTACGTGCGAGCCGCGCAGCGTGGCGTGCCGGTGCTGGTTGACGGGTACATCTGTTCGGTCGCTGCGCTCTGTGCGGTCCGCTTGAATCCGGCGGTGCGGCCCTGGCTACTGTTCGGTCATAGCAGCGCCGAGCCCGGCCATCGCCACGTACTCGAGGCGATGACGGCCAAGCCGCTGCTCGACATCGACATGCGTCTGGGGGAAGCCAGTGGAGCCGCAGCGGCAGTCCCCCTGCTGCGCCTGGCGTGCGCACTGCACAATGGTATGGCGACCTTCGCCGAAGCCGCCGTGTCCGGCAGGGCTGGTCAATGATCCTCGAGCTGCTTCGACACGGCGAAACCGAACGCGGCGGCGGCCTTCGAGGAAGCATCGATGATGCGCTGACGCCGGCCGGCTGGAAACAGATGAAAGAGGCCTTGGCAGGGCTCGACGGTTGGGACGCCATCGTCTCATCGCCGCTGCAACGCTGTGCCGGCTTCGCTGAAGAACTGGGTCGGCTTCACGGGCTCGCAGTGGATATTCGGCCAGATCTGCGTGAATTGCACTTTGGCGAGTGGGAGGGCAGACACCCCAGCGAGCTGATGCTGGATCAGGCCGAGGAACTTGGCAGGTTCTGGGATGATCCTTATACGTTCACGCCGCCGGCTGGCGAACCGGTCACCGTGTTCCGTCAGCGTATCGTCGACGCACTGGCGGCGCTTGCCGAGCATTATGCCGGGCAGCGGTTGCTTGTGGTCAGCCACGCGGGCGTGATGCGCCTTTTGCTCGCGCGCGCCCGCAAGCTACCGGACCGCGATCTGCTGCAGGTTCAGGTCGGTTACGCACAGCTCGTGTCGCTGCGTCGCCTGGAAGACGGCACCCTTGAGGAGGTATCTGCATGACCCCACTGCTGATTGCGCTGCAATTTCTCACAACCATCCCGGTTCGCCTGTCTCGTTCGCCGCGCCCGGACGACACCGGCGCCTCGCTGCTGTGGTATCCGGTCGTCGGCTTCTTCGTCGGCCTGTTGCTGCTGCTGGTTCAGTGGGCAGTGACCGGCTTGCCGATCATGTTGCAGGCCGCGTTGGTGCTGACGTTCTGGGTGGTGATTACTGGCGGGCTGCACCTGGACGGTCTGGCCGATAGCGTTGATGCCTGGGCGGGCGGACGCGGGGATCGAGGGAAGACCCTTGCGATCATGAAGGATCCGGCGAGTGGGCCCATGGGCGTCCTGGCGCTGCTGCTGGTTCTGCTGGTCAAATTCGCCGCTCTGGTGACCGTGATCGAGATGAACTTCTGGTGGGCACTGCTGATTGCTCCCTGGATCGGACGCTGGTTGCTGCCCGCGCTGCTGCTGACCACTTCCTACGTGCGAGAAGGTGGTCTGGGGCAGGCGCTCAGTGAACATATTCCGCGCGTCTGGCTTCCGGCCGTGCTGTTCGTGCATGGCTTCGCGATGATGGTGATCGGCGGGTTTGGCTGGCTGTTAGCCGTGCTCCTGCTGGGTGTGGTGTGGCGAGCCCTGCTCAAGCGACGACTGGGAGGAACAACCGGGGACACCGCCGGCGCGCTGGTAGAGCTTGGCGAAACTCTTGCTCTGGTCGGCCTGGTGTGGGCAAACGGACCGTTCGTCTCTTGACTGAACTTTTCCAAAGGTGCTTCATCTGACTGTAATGCAAGGACAATAACGTCGGGTCGAGGTCTGGTTTGGACCCGCTCGTACAATCAGGAGAACGCCGATGAACGACTATGTGGAAGAACTTATCGAACAGCACGCCCAGGAATGGGATCAGGAAGTAGAAGACGCGGAAGAAATGTAATTCTTCCCGCGTTTTCTCGTTGAAGAACCAATCCGTTCCTCTTCTGGTTACCCTGGTCACCCCTCGTTCGTGATCGCCTCACTGCGCGATCGCCGAAATTCCCGCCGATAGCCTCCCGGAGCCTGGCCGGTCCAGCGCCGGAATGCGCGCTGAAATGCTGCCGGCGACGAAAACCCCAGCAGAAACGCCACCTCGCCCAATGCCATCTCCGTATCGCGTATGTAGCTGAGCGCCAGATCCCGGCGGGTTTCGTCAATGATTTCCTGGAAACGAACGTTGTCCTCGGCGAGCAAGCGTCGTCGCAGCGTCCAGGATGGTTGCCCCAACTTTCGCGCGACTTCGCTGAGTGTCGGTAGACGCTGGTGCAGCTCGGGCGACACGATATCTGCCACCCGGTCTCTTAGTCTTCGTACCCGGCTCAGGCGCTCGAGGCGTGCCGCGCATAACTCGACCAGCTCCGCATGCGTGGAAAGCGCAGCCTGAACCAGCGGCAATTCAAGGCTGGATGGCTCCCATACCAGTTGGTTTTGTGTCTGACCGAACAGGACAGGGCAGGGGAAAAACTGTGCGTAGGCCTCGGCATAGTCCGGCGCGGGGAATTCGATATGAACCTCGCGCAGCCGCGCCCGTCCCCCGGTCAACTGCATGGCGATCGTGGCCCGCGAGCTGAGCGCCGAGTCGACGACAAACAGGTTGTACTGGTTGTACGGGCTTATGGAATAAAAGCGCAGCGCGGGAGGCACGTAGGCGGAATGACCCCGGTAGTTCTGACTGGTCAAGCGCTCGAACCGCGTCAGCGTGGCGAATGCCGCGCCAAGCGTGGGCGCACAGCTCGCAGCCATGCCTGGAAGCCCCAGATGACTGGCATGACTGTGCCGGCCCATCCACAGTCCGATTGCCGGCTGTCCGCTTGACTGGATGGCCGCGTTACCCATGCGCATGAAGCGCGGAATGCTGATCCTTGCTTCCGGCGTAGCCAGCAAGTCTTCCGACACGGCGAAGCGCTGGAACAGTGGCGCGGGGTCATGTCCCAGATGTTGCAGGGCCGCACGCAGGCTGCATAGGTAGCTCACCGAGAGGTCGCCGAGTTTCATTCGAGAAATGCGTCCGGGTTGCTGGGCCAGATTGTTATCAGTGGGTATTTAACTGTCATTCAGGGTGATTGAGCAAGCGGATGCGCGAGCCTATCGTTTTGCTCAATGACCCGGGCGGCACGGACCGCCAGGCACCTGATGATGAGCCACCGGAGCGACACATGAGCACGCAGAACCTGTACCCGAATCTTCTGGCCCCGCTTGATCTGGGCTTTACTACCCTGCGCAATCGCACATTGATGGGGTCGATGCATACCGGTCTGGAGGAGCGCGAGAACGGGTTCGAGAAGATGGCTGCGTATTTTGCCGAGCGTGCCCGTGGCGGTGTCGGTCTGATCGTCACCGGCGGGATAGGTCCGAACGAAGAGGGCAGCGTAGGCCACGGTGCGGCAAAGCTGAGCACGCCGGAGGAGGCCGAGCGACACAAGGTGGTTACCGCTGCGGTGCACGAAGCGGGCGGCAAGATCTGTATGCAGATCCTCCACGCGGGGCGCTACGCCTACAGCCCCAAGCAGGTGTCCGCCAGTGCGGTCAAAGCACCCATCAACCCGTTCACGCCGAAGGAGCTTGACGAGGCGGGGATCGAGAAGCAGATAGCTGACTTCGCCAACTGCGCCAGCCTGGCGCAAAGCGCAGGCTATGACGGCGTGGAAATCATGGGTTCGGAAGGTTACTTCATCAATCAGTTCCTGGTCGCCCATGTCAACAAGCGCACCGACAGATGGGGCGGCAGTTACGAAAATCGCATGCGTCTGCCAGTGGAGATAGTCCGCCGCGTGCGTGAGGCTGTCGGGCCGAACTTCATCATCATTTATCGCCTGTCGATGCTGGATCTGATCGAGGGCGGCAGCAGCTGGGACGAAGTGGTAATGCTGGCCAAGGCCATCGAGAAAGCCGGCGCCACGCTGATCAATACCGGTATCGGCTGGCACGAGGCACGGATCCCTACCATCGCCACCAAGGTGCCGCGCGCGGCCTTCACGCGGGTCACCGCCAAGCTCAAGGGCGAAGTGAACATTCCGCTGGTGACCACCAATCGTATCAACACGCCGGAAGTAGCCGAGCGGGTGCTGGCTGAAGGCGAAGCGGACATGGTCTCGATGGCGCGTCCTTTTCTGGCCGATCCGGACTTTGTCAACAAGGCTGCAGAAGGCCGCGCCGATGAGATCAATACCTGTATCGGTTGTAACCAGGCCTGCCTCGACCACACCTTCGGCGGCAAGCTGACCAGCTGCCTGGTTAACCCGCGCGCCTGTCACGAAACCGAACTCAACTATATTCCGACCACGCAGGTGAAAAAGATCGCCGTGGTCGGCGCCGGCCCGGCGGGCCTTTCTGCGGCCACCGTCGCTGCCGAGCGAGGCCATGATGTGACGCTATTCGATTCCGCTGACGAGATCGGCGGTCAGTTCAACGTCGCCAAGCGCATTCCTGGCAAGGAAGAGTTCTTTGAGACGCTGCGCTATTTCGCACGCATGATCGACAAGCATGGAGTTCAGCTACGCCTGGGCCAGCGCGTCGACGCTGCCGATTTGAGCGCCTTCGATGAGATCATTCTGGCTACGGGCATCAAACCACGCACACCACAGATCCCCGGTGTCGATCACCCCAGGGTCATCAGCTATCTGGACGCCATCCTCGGTCGCAAGCCGGTTGGCCAGCGGGTCGCGGTTATTGGCGCCGGCGGGATCGGCTTCGATGTATCCGAACTCCTCACGCATCAGGGCGAGAATCCCAGCCTGAACGCCGATCTGTTCTGGAAGGAATGGGGGATCGATCCGGCTCTTGAGGCTCGCGGCGGCATTGCCGGGATCCAGCCTCAGCCGCATGCGCCGGCTCGCGAGGTTTACCTGATGCAGCGCAAGGTGACCAAGATTGGCGATGGCCTGGGCAAGACTACCGGATGGATTCATCGCACCGGGTTGAAGAACAAGCAGGTGAAGATGCTCAACGCCGTGCAATATCTGGGTATTGACGAGGCAGGCTTGCACGTTCGCCTGGGTGAGGCCGCCGAACCGCAAGTGTTGGAGGTTGATACCATTGTCATCTGCGCCGGTCAGGAACCGTTGCGCGAGCTTGAAGCAGGTCTGAAAGAGGCCGGCAAAGTGGTACACCTGATCGGAGGTGCGGATGTCGCAGCCGAACTCGACGCCAAGCGCGCCATCAATCAGGGCTGCCGCCTCGCTGCAGCGATCTGACGTTTCCTTTGAACCCTCTCCAGGACTCGCCGTAGCCTTGCGCGCTCGGCGAGCGCCTTTGCAGCCGGCAAGGACTCGCAGTCGCTCGGTTCGTGCCAAATACATCACATCGCCATATGGCCGTTTCACCTACACTTGCGCCACCTGAGTGCATTTGTCTGAAAAAAGTGCGCAAAGTAGCCTGTGCTGAGCAATACTGGCCAGCGGCATCGCAAGAAGGATTTTGGCGGAGAATTACATGAACGCGGCATCCAAACCATTGCTGACCGAAGCAGTAATGTTCTTTTCCGAACGTGGGATATGCAAGGAAATGCTCTATCCCGAGTTCGAGGCGTTGCTTGATGGGCTGATGGCCACACCGGACTTTGCCGACGAGACGATGGAAGCGGTCTTTTTGCAGATCAATAGTCGCCTGCAGATTCGCGCCGCTGTGTTCTTCACCCTGGACTTCGACGAAGACGGCTACGTCAACCGGCTGTGGAATATGCCGCTGCGGAGCATAGCCGAAAAGGCCGGGCGCGGACCGGATATGGGCGGCGGGCCGATACGGCTGGTATGCCTCGGGTTCACCAATCAGGCCCAGTACAAGCCGCATCTGTGGAAGCCGGGCCAGCGCAACGGCCGCTCCGATCTGGCCTGGCTCAAGGAAGCAGTGCGTCGCAACGCGTTGGGTATCGTTGGCGAAGACGAGGAGGCCAGGGCATTGCTCGCTTCAGAGCGGCTGCAGGTCGCTGCGGAAGATGCCTGGTACGGCGGTGGCAACTCGATCGAGACGGTGCGTCTGGGCTTGGCTGGCGAACCGGAAAAAGCCCCCGAGCAGAAAGCTGCGGCGTCAGAAGGGGAGCAGGAGCGCGAGGAGTTTCAGCGCAAGGCCGCTCTGTACGTGCGGCAGATCCAGTCACTTCAGGCGCAGCTGGGCGCCATGCAGTCGGCATATCAGGCCGAACTGGAGCGCTTGCGGGAAGAGCATGCCGATCAGCTAAAAGTGGCGCAGGGTGAGCTGATGGACATCAAGCAGGAGCTGGCGTCCCAGCAAAAAGCCAATGCTGCGCTCAAGCGTGATCTGACTCGTCTGCAGACACGGTCCTCGGTGCAGTAGCGAGCTCCGGCCAGCCATCAGGCATTATCAGCAGGCGCGCTGCGTCACACGAATCGCGGCCGGCCTTGCTTACCAGCATCATCGGGCGTCGGGACAGCGTCCCGTGTTCGTCCAGGCTTAACTCAGGGTTGTTCGCTGGCGGCGCCAGCCAGCGTTTATGAGGCAGGGCAATCCAGCCTTCAAGTGAACCCTCATGCACCTCTCCCCGATACCGCCAGGTATGCCGACAGGGCGTAACGTATGCTTGTTCCGCGGCCGGCATCGTCGGCTCTGCCGGATGGAACAGACATCCCTGTAGCCACGCGCAAGACCGGTCGATACCAGGCAGACCGGTGAGCAGCTGCGAGTGACGGGTCGCCATTGGCAACTGATGGTTGATCATCCGGTCGACCTTGATGTCCAGGCGGTCCCGCGGGTCCGGACCCCACCAGGCGTGCTGCGGGCTTCGCGCGGCAGAGCCGCCGCACTCGGCGCGTCCAAGGTAGAACTTGATCGCCAGCTCCAGGTGCGTTACCGACCCGTCTGCCATCTTCAGCACCAGGTCGAGTTCGCCAATGCTGCGTTGGGCCTGACGTATCGCCACGTTGTGGGCGAGCACCTCGACATCCGGCGCCATGCTCAACATGGCGCGCCAGAGCCGCTCGTAATAACTGCCCAGCCGGAAGTCCTTTGACGGTCCGATCAGCTGCGCCAATCGCACTGGATCGTTATCGAGCTGTCGGAGTGCGTAGAGCAGCTGCTCCGGGTCGCTCCGCCACAGGCTGCCGACCAGCGGATCGAGCATTGGCATGGCGCCGGCGTCCAGCAGGGGAGGCGCATCGGCGATCCACGCCAGATCGCGGCAGATGGGGTGCAGTAACGATGACAAGGACATACTGGACCTAATTTGCCAGCATCGGGCTGGCTGCGGATAATCGGCGGGCTTCCGGGCAGTGTCCTGCATGTCCGGACTTCCGACAAGACGAGAAGAGAGACAGGTAATGGAGCAATTCCGCAACATCGGACTGATCGGACGCCTCGGTAGCGGCCGCGTGGTCGACACGCTCAAACGTCTGAAGCGGTTCCTGGTGGACAGCGGCCACAGCGTGATCCTCGAAGATTCAGTGGCGGACCTGCTTCCCGGGCATCAGCTGCAGGTCTGTTCGCGCAAGATGATGGGCGAAATCTGCGATCTGGTGATCGTGGTCGGTGGGGACGGCAGCCTGCTTGGTGCCGCCCGGGCATTGTGCCGTTACAACGTGCCGGTGCTCGGCGTGAACCGGGGCGGCCTGGGCTTTCTCACCGACATCTCTCCGGACGAACTGGAAAGCCGCGTGGGCGAAGTCCTGGCGGGACAATACCTGGTGGAAAATCGCTTTCTGCTCGATGCCTTCGTACGCCGCGGCGACGAGCAGCTGGGTACCAGCGAGGCCCTCAACGACGTTGTGCTGCATCCGGGCAAGTCAGCGCGGATGATTGAATTCGAGCTCTATGTCGACGGTCAGATCGTTTATAGCCAGAAGTCGGATGGCCTGATCGTCGCCACGCCGACAGGATCGACCGCTTATGCCTTGTCCGCCGGCGGTCCGATCATGCATCCCAAGCTGGATGCAGTGGTGCTGGTGCCCATGTTTCCACACACCTTGTCGAGCCGGCCGATCGTGGTCGATGGCAACAGCGAGTTGAAAATCATCATTTCCAAACAGAGTGGTATCTACCCGCAGGTCAGTTGTGATGGCCAGGTACATATTGCCTGTGCGCCGGGAGACAGCATCACGATTCGCAAGAAGCCGCAGAAGCTGCGGCTGCTGCACCCGCTGGATCACAACTTCTATGCAATCTGCCGAAGCAAGCTGGGATGGTCCAGCCGCCTCACGGAGTAACCAATGCATCAGCGGGAACACCCGGGCTACGACATCATTGGTGACATACATGGCTGCGCCAATACACTGGTGCGGCTGCTCGAGCAGATGGGCTACCGGCAAGAGCAGGGCATCTGGCGTCATCCGCAGCGCCAGGCCCTGTTTCTCGGGGACATCATCGATCGCGGCCCACGCATCCGTGAATCCCTGCACCTGGTGCACGATATGGTCGAAGCCGGCTTCGCCCGTTGCATCATGGGTAACCACGAGTTCAATGCCCTGGGCTGGCATACGCCGGGTCCGGCCGGTAGCGGTCGACAATACGTACGCGAGCACACCGACCGCCAGTTACGCCAGATAAGCGACACGTTGAACCAGTTTGCCAACTGGCCGGACGAGTGGGCGTATTTTGTCGAGTGGTTTCACAGCCTGCCCTTGTTTCTCGATATGGGTGAGTTTCGACTGGTCCATGCCTGCTGGGATCATGGCCTGATCGATGCTTTCAAGCGGATGTATCCGGACGGTTGCATCGACGTGGACTTCATCCAGGAGTCTGTGTACCCAGGCAGCTTCGCCTACCAGGTTCAGGATCGATTGCTTCGGGGAACCGGTATGCCGCTCCCGCATGGCATGAAAATGACAGGGCGAGACGGGTTCACCCGCTCGTTCTTTCGCACCAAGTTTTGGGAAGAGGATCCGCAAACCTACGGCGATGTCCAGTTTCAGCCGGATCCGCTGCCTGAAGAAATCGCCGCACGGCCGCTTAGCGATTCGCAGAAGGCCGAGCTGATGCTCTACGGTCCGGATGAACCTATCCTGTTTGTCGGCCATTACTGGCAGGAGGGACGGCCCCATCCGATTCGTTCCAACCTGGCGTGTCTGGACTACAGCGCGGTCAAGTTCGGAAAGATGGTGGCTTACCGCTGGGACGGAGAATCCCGGCTCGACCGGGAACATTTCGTCTGGGTTGACGTACCCCGCAGGGGATGAGGAAACGATGTATCGAGCGATGCAATGCCCGTTGGACGAAGATTTACGCAAGCTGACCCGTTTTCTGCGCCAGCGGGGACTGGTTCACCGCATCACCGAGGAAGGCGGCCGTCAGGTTGTCTGGACGGTGGACGAGGCCGATGCGCAGGTAGTCAAGGCCATTTACGAGCAGGGCGTGCCGGATGCCGTGGAGCCTGCCAAGCCTGCCCGAAGCTTGACGCCCACCAGCCCTGCTATGTTGCGCCGTGTCCCGCTGACCCTGGCGATCCTGGTCATTACCGGACTGGTCGCCCTCTGGACGGGGCTGGGTACCCGAGCCGAGGCCATCATTCATCTGACGTTCACGCCCCTGGCACCAACGGGATACTTGGCTGCGGATATCGACTTCGGCCAGTGGTGGCGGTTGATCACCCCGATCTTCCTGCACTTCGGCATGCTTCATCTGGCGTTCAACGCGCTTTGGTATTGGGAATTGGGGCGGCGCATCGAGCTGTACTCCGGCAGTCTCTGGCTGCTTGGACTGACCATACTGTTCGGCCTGACGTCCAACCTTGCCCAATGGCTGGTCAGTCCCGATGTGGTATTCGGCGGCCTCTCGGGGGTGCTTTACGGTCTGCTGGGCTATTGCTGGATCTATCAGATGTTGGCGCCCAACGTCTTCTTCGCCTTGCCCAAAGGCGTGGTGATACTCATGCTGGTCTGGCTGGCGCTGGGCGTGTCCGGGCTGATCACTCTGGCTGGCCTCGGGGCGATCGCCAATGCGGCACACATTGGCGGGCTTGTCTGTGGCTGTATAGCGGGCGGCATCGCCGGAGCACTGCAGCGCGCTCGCTGAACGCGCTACAATAGCGCGTTCACCAAGCTCCGGAGGTCTCATGACCACATTCCTCGACATGCTGCGCAGCATCACCCCCGAGACGTACGCCACCTTCAAGACCGCGGTGGAACTGGGCAAGTGGCCGGATGGCCGCAAGCTGACCCAGGAGCAGAAGGAAACCTGTCTGCAGGCGATGATCGCCTGGGAACAGGAAAACCTGCCCGAGGAAGAGCGCACCGGCTATATGCCGCCGCAGCACTGCAAATCGGAAGAAAAGACCATTCCCAACATTCTGTTCTCGACCGGTTCGGATACGCTGCATTGATGCTGTCGGCAAGCGGTACCCTGCGCAAGCTCAAGGGTGAGCTGGGCGCGGGGAGCGAGGAGCCGGTGCGTTACAGCCTGCCGCTTGGCGAGCAGACGATCCCGCTCAACGAATGGATCGGCCGTACCGTCAGCCTTCGCGCCTCCGGTGATATTCACTGTAGCCATTGCGGCCGGCGCACTCGCAAGAGTTATAGCCAGGGGTATTGCTATCCATGCTTCACCAAGCTGCCGCAGTGCGACCTGTGCATCGTCAGCCCCGAGCGTTGTCACTACGAGCAGGGCACCTGTCGGGAACCGGCGTGGGGCGAGCAGTTCTGTATGACCGATCACATTGTCTATCTGGCCAACTCATCCGGGCTCAAGGTCGGGATCACCCGAGCCACTCAGTTGCCGACCCGCTGGATCGATCAGGGCGCGAGCCAGGGGCTGCCGATCATGCGGGTCCCGGCACGCCAGCACTCGGGACTGGTCGAAGATCTGCTGCGTCAGCAGGTCGCGGACAAGACCAACTGGCGAACCCTGTTGCAGGGCGAGCCCGAGCCGGTCGACCTGGCCGAGCAACGCGACGCGATCCTTGCTCGCGCCCAGGAAGGACTGCATACGCTACACCAGCGATTCGGCATCCAGGCCTTCCAGCCGCTGACCGGCGCTGCCTCGCTGAATATCCGCTACCCGGTCAAGGAGTACAGTCCCAAACCCAAGTCGGCGAATCTGGACAAGGAGCCGGTACTGGAGGGCACGCTGCTGGGAATCAAGGGTCAATATCTGTTACTCGACACCGCAGTCATCAACATCCGCAAATATACCGCCTACACTGTGGCTTTCAGCGTGTTCTGAACGCCCACCCGCACAGGATTCATCATGCGTACCGAGCAACCCAAGACGATATTCTTGAAGGACTATCAGCAGCCTCATTACTGGATCGACGAGACGCACCTGACCTTCGAGCTGTTCGACGATCACGCGCTCGTGCACAGCCGGATGTCGATACGGGTCAACCCGGGCGAAGCGGGCGACGGCCGTCCGGATCTGGTGCTCGACGGTCAGAACCTCGAGTTGATGTCCGTCGAGCTGGACGACCGGCGTCTTGCCAGCGGGGACTTTCAGTTCGACGAAGACACCCTGTCCCTCAAGCCGCAGCGGGACAGCTTCGAGTTGGCCATCACCACGCGCATCAAGCCCCGTGAGAACACTGCGCTTGAAGGTCTTTATCAGTCGGGGTCGATGTTCTGCACACAGTGTGAGGCCGAGGGCTTCCGCAAGATTACCTATTATCTGGATCGGCCGGATGTCATGAGCCGTTTCACCACCACGATCATAGCCGACAAGGGCGACTATCCGGTGTTGCTCTCCAATGGCAATCCCGTCGCGCGTGGCGAGCATGACGGCGGGCGGCACTGGGTAACCTGGGAAGACCCGTTTCCCAAGCCCGCCTACCTGTTTGCGCTTGTTGCCGGCGACTTGTGTCTGATTCAGGACAGCTTTACCACCATGAGCGGTCGCACCATTGACCTGCGCATTTACGTGGAGCCGGATAACCGTGAACAGTGCGGGCACGCCATGGACAGCCTCAAGCGTTCGATGCGCTGGGACGAGCAAGTCTATGGTCGCGAGTACGATCTGGATATTTTCATGATCGTCGCGGTGAATGATTTCAACATGGGCGCCATGGAAAACAAGGGCCTGAACATCTTCAATTCGAGTTGCGTCCTGGCCCACCCGGAAACCGCAACCGATGCGGCGTTCCAGCGCGTCGAAGCAGTGGTTGCGCATGAATATTTCCACAACTGGTCGGGCAATCGCGTGACCTGTCGTGACTGGTTCCAGCTGTCGCTCAAGGAAGGCTTCACCGTGTTCCGTGACGCGGAGTTTTCGGCGGACATGAACTCCGCGACGGTCAAGCGCATCGAGGATGTCAGCTTCTTGCGCGCCAATCAGTTCGCCGAGGATGCCGGCCCGATGGCACACCCGGTGCGCCCGGATTCATTCATCGAAATATCCAACTTCTACACGCTGACCGTTTACGAGAAGGGCGCCGAGGTAGTGCGCATGCTGCATACGCTGCTCGGCCCGGACGGCTTTCGCAAGGGCACCGATCTGTACTTCGAGCGTCACGACGGCCAGGCGGTGACCTGTGACGATTTCATCAAGGCGCTGGAAGATGCCAACGGCGCCGATTTCACTCAGTTCAAGCGTTGGTACAGTCAGGCCGGTACGCCGCGTCTGAATGCCGAAGGGCGCTGGGACGCTGCCACCGGAACCTTAAGTCTGCTGTTTCGCCAGTCATGCCCGCCGACTCCCGGACAATCGGAGAAGCTGCCGTTCGTCATCCCGGTCCGTATGGCACTACTCGACAGCGAAGGCAACGAGATGCTGCTCAAGCTGGCCGGGGAAGAGGCCGAGCGGGGCACTGAAACGGTTCTTTCTGTCACCGAGGCCGAGCAATTGTTTACCTTCACTGATCTGGGTGAGGAGCCGTTGCCTTCCTTGCTTCGCGGATTCTCAGCGCCAGTGAAGCTCCATTATCCTTATCATCGCGATGACCGCGTGTTCCTCGCCAAGCACGATCCGGATGGCTTCAATCGCTGGGAAGCGGCGCAAAGCCTGGCGGTCGATGTGTTGCAGGGGCTGGTGGAGATACACACGTCGGGTCGGCCCTTGATGATGGATCAGCGGCTGATCGATGTGTATCGCACCGTACTGGGCGACGACAGCCTGGACCCGGCAATGGTGGCGGAGATCATTCGTCTGCCGTCGGAGGCCTATCTGGTCGAGCTGGCGGAACAGGCTGATATCGACGCAATTCACACCGTTCGTGATTGGGTGCGGCGCACCCTCGCCACCACGCTGGAAGAGCAGCTTTGGGCAATCTTTCGTCGTCTGGATGAACGCGTGCCCTACAGTGCCGAGGCTGTGCAGTTCGCGCGACGCAGCTTGAAGAACACGGTACTCGGCTATCTGATGCTGACCGAGTCGCAGGATGCACTCTCGGCCTGCGTGCGTCAGTTCGTCGAGGCGAATAACATGACCGATCGCCAGGCGGCGCTGGTCGCGTTGGTCAACTCGCCTTTCGATGACCAGAAGCGCGCTGCGCTGACCGAATTCGCCGAACGCTGGAAGGATTATCCCCTGGTCATGGACCAATGGTTCAGCATTCAGGCCAGCGCTGCGCAGCCTGGCGGGTTGGAACGGGTACAGGAACTCATGGAGCACCCGGCGTTTACCCTGCGCAATCCGAACAAGGTGCGTTCGCTGATCGGTGCTTTTGCCAGCCAGAACCTAGTCAACTTCCACCGTCCCGACGGGGAGGGGTATCGCTTCCTGGCCGACCAGATCCTGCTGCTGGACGGCACCAACCCGCAGATCGCTTCACGCTTGATGACTCCACTGTCACGCTGGCGCAAATACGATCCGGCACGGCAGGATCTGATGAAGCGGGAACTGACGCGGATCATGGGGAAACCGGAGCTATCGCCCGATGTTTACGAGGTAGTCAGCAAATCGCTTGCCTGAGCCTCGAACCAGCCCGTACGGCGCTACCGGGCGGGCTGGTGAGATGCCCGGACACAGGTGATCGGCCCTTAACAAAAGATTACTCAAGCCTATTGGTGGAGCCGCTCGATTCAAATTACTATGGCTTGCCCTGACTCAGAGCAGGGCGCCAAGATAATAACAAATCGAGGGTTGGTATATGCGTGAGCCCAACATGCGGCGCGCTCAATCCTTTGCTCAGGCCAGCTCTGCCAGCCAGCCTCACAAAGGTCGCAAGCTTTCTGTTTCACTTCCACTTTTTCGAGTTTTGGGGATATCCACGGCGATCATCTGTGGATCGATCTCCCTGGCATGTGCGCAGGAAGCCGCCGGCTCCCAGACCCGTCCGGCAGTCATGTCACTCGAGTCCAGCACGTCACTTCTTCTTGATTCTGCGCGGGCAGGCGATCGCCTGGTTGCCGTCGGGGTCCGCGGTCACATTATCTATTCGGACGACCAGGGCGAAACCTGGATCCAGGCCAAGGTCCCGGTTCGCCAATTGCTTGCCGCGGTGCACTTCGTCGACGATCGAAACGGTTGGGCGGTGGGGCATGACTCGCTGATCCTGCATAGCTCCGATGCCGGCGAAAGCTGGACCATCCAGCACCGCGACCCGGATCTCGCCGAGGCCCCGGATGCCGACGCTGGCGGGCTGCTGGAGAAGCCGCTGATGGACGTCTGGTTCCGCAACGCCGATGAAGGTTTCGCTGTGGGCGCCTATGGGCTGGCCCTGCACACGCGGGACGGTGGCAGGACCTGGGACGATATCAGCTTCGATATCGATAACCCGGACGGTATGCATTACAACGCCATCACCGAAATCAAGGACGCCGGCCTGTTTCTGGTTGGCGAAATGGGCACCATGTATCGCTCTGCCGATATGGGTGGCAGCTGGGAAACCATCCAGGACCTGCCGTATGACGGCTCCTGGTTCGGGGTGTCCGGTACTGGCGAGGCCAACGGTGTACTTGCCTGGGGCCTGCGTGGCAACCTGTTCCGCTCGGATGATTTCGGTAACAACTGGCAGCAGGTCGAGCTGACGACGCCCAGCAACGGTCCGCTCGAGTCCACCCTTGCCGGAGGCGGCCTGACCGCCAACGGCGACATCGTCATTGTCGGTACCGGCGGTGTCACAGCCACCAGCGACGACGGCGGTCGGACGTTCGAGGTGAATATCCGTCCTGACCGTGTCTCGTTGGCTTCCGCCACAATGACCGGTGATGGTCATCTCCTCTTGCTGGGCCAGCGCGGCGCGATCAAAACGCCAGCCACCGGTTCCTCAACTAACAATAATTAAGCGCCAGGAGACTCTGGATGTCACAGTTTGAGAACGAAGACGCTACTTTCATGGAGCGTCTGGTATTCAACAATCGCCTGTTCGTGGTGGTGGCGTTTACCGTCATCACGCTCGTTCTGGGTTATTTCGCGGCGCAGATTCGCCCCGATACCAGCTTTACCAAGATGATTCCCCTCGAGCATCCCTATATCGTCAACATGCTCGAGCATCAGGACGATCTGGCCAGTCTGGGTAACTCGATCCGTATCGCTGTCGAGATCAAGGATGGCGACATCTTTACGACCGAGTACATGGAAACGCTCAAGCGGATCAATGACGAGGTGTTCTTCCTGCCTGGCGTAAACCGCTCCGGTCTGCGCTCGCTATGGACACCGAACGTTCGCTGGACGGAAGTAACCGAATACGGCTTCGATGGCGGCCCGGTAGCCAATCGGCCGGCCTATCTGAACGAAGAAGACCTTGAAGAGCTGCGGGTAAACGTTCTCAAGTCGGGTGAGATCGGTCGTCTGGTTGCCAACAACTTCAAATCCACCATCATCGAGGTTCCGCTACAGGAGTTCTATCCGAATCCCGAAGATCAGGGTGAACTGTTGCGCCTGGATTACGGTGACTTCTCGCAGCAGCTGGAAGAAAAGATTCGTGATCAGTTCCAGAATGAGAATCCCAACATCGAAGTCCATATCGTTGGCTTCGCCAAGAAGGTTGGTGATCTGATTGAAGGGCTGACCGCCGTGGTGGCGTTCTTCGGGATTGCGTTCATCATCACCTTCATTCTGCTGTTCTGGTTCACCCGCTGTATTCGCAGTACCGTTGCGGTACTGATGACGACGGTCATCGCGGTGATCTGGCAATTGGGTTTGATGCGTCTGGTCGGCTTCGGTCTGGATCCTTACTCGATGCTGGTGCCGTTCCTGATCTTCGCCATCGGTATTTCCCACGGCGTCCAGAAGATCAACGGTATCGCCCTGCAATCGAGTGACGCGGATACCGCGCTGCTGGCTGCGCGTCGTACCTTCCGCCAACTGTTCCTGCCCGGCATGATCGCGATCCTTGCCGATGCGGTGGGCTTCATTACCTTGCTGGTCATCGATATCGGCGTGATCCACGAGCTCGCTATCGGCGCCTCGATCGGTGTGGGCGTGATCGTGTTCACCAACCTGATCATGTTGCCGGTTACCATCTCCTACCTGGGCATCAGCAAGAAAGCCGTGGCGCGCAGCAAGGAAGATGCGGTGCGCGACCACCCGTTCTGGCGCAGAATGGCTTACGTCGCCCACCCGAAAGTGGCACCGGTGGTGGTTATTGCCGCGCTGGTAGCGGGCGTTGGCTGTTTCTTTTACCAAAAGGCCAACCTGCAGGTCGGCGACCTCGATCCTGGTGCCCCGGAATTGCGTCCCGACTCGCGGTATAACCTGGACAACGATTTCATCATCCGTAACTACTCGACCAGCTCCGACATCCTGGTGGTCATGGTGGAGACACCGCCGGAGATGTGCTCGTCATACGAAACCATG
>CAYZFU010000040.1:8028-18432 GCA_964477725.1 uncultured Halopseudomonas sp. | reverse complement strand
AAGGCGTTTTTGATTACCTGCAGGAAGTGCCTGGAGGCACTCCAATACTCTATTTGTGCGCACTGGGTCTGGTCGGCTATGCCCTTTACCGCCTCTCTTCCCTGCTTTTTGACTCAGAAAATTATGGTCGAGACAAAAAGGGCATCGCCCAGCGGTTGGGTCACGGCGCCAGTGGACTCGCGCACCTGGTGTTGGCATACACCGCTTTCCAATACGCCCAGGGCGACAAGCAATCCTCAGGCGGAGGCGGTGGCGGCGGTGGCAGCGCGCAAGAAGCGACCAACACCATACTGTCAATCGAGTTCGGCTCCATCGTGATCGGGATCGTCGGCCTGTGTTTCTTCGGCGCAGCACTGGCTCAAGCGAAAAAGGCTGTGACCGGAGACTTCATGCAACGGATGTCGCCCCGCGCACCGGGGTTTACCAAAATCGTCGGCCACGCTGGCTTCGCTGCGAGGACAGTGGTTTTTGCGGTGATCGGCTGGTCCCTTGTTCAGTCGGCATGGATTTCCAGTTCTTCGCAGGTCAAGACACTGGGCGAGGCCGTGTCCTCCTTGAGAGATAACGGCGTGTTATTCACCCTGGTGGCGATCGGCTTGTTGCTGTTTGGTGTGTTCAGCCTGGTCATGGCGCGGTATCGCACGGTTCCGGATCTTGACCCGAAGGGTATGAAGCCCTCCTATCGGTCCTGAACCCCTTCCTTGGGGGCGTCCCGATGCGGTCGTCCTCATTCCGGATGTTCAACAACGATGACCTCGCTGAGACTTGTGGTTAACCTAGCCGTCAGGAGCTCTCGCGCAGTGTGTCAAATCTGCCTGCGTGAAGCCGGGGTCAGATCGATCTGAACGTTTGGAAGAAGGGGGTCAAGTGCGCGAATCGGTTCAAGACTACTATGGCAAGGTGCTGCAGAGCAGCGCTGACCTGAAAACGTCCGCCTGTTGCGATGTGTCCAGCATGCCGCAGTGGCTCAAGCCACTGCTCGCGAATATCCACCCTGAGGTGACCGAAAAATATTACGGCTGCGGGCTGGTTGCGCCGCATTTGCTCGACGGCTGCCGGATTCTCGATCTGGGCAGCGGCTCTGGCCGGGACTGTTATGTACTGGCGCAGTTGACCGGGGCTGAAGGCGAGGTAATCGGCGTCGATATGACCGAAGAGCAGCTGGATGTCGCGCGGCGCCATCTTGATTACCACGCCGAGCGCTTCGGCTTTGCCAACGTCAGTTTCCATCAGGGTTACATCGAGCAGCTGGACAGCCTGAACCTGCCCGACAACAGCATCGACGTGATCGTCTCCAACTGCGTGATCAACCTCTCGCCGGACAAGGATGCCGTGCTGCGCGAGGCGTACCGGCTGCTCAAGCCCGGTGGCGAGCTGTATTTTTCTGACATCTATGCCGACCGCCGCCTGCCCGACGCACTACGTCAGGACGACGTGCTTTACGGTGAATGTCTCGGCGGAGCGCTGTACTGGAACGACTTCGAGAATCTCGCCCGTCGCCACGGCTTTCTCGACCCGCGCCTGGTGGAAGACCGGCCCCTGGAGATCACCGACCCGGCAATTGCCGCCAAACTCGGCAACGCGCGCTTCTTCTCCGCGACCTATCGCCTGTTCAAACTGACCGAGCTGGAACCTGCCTGTGAAGACTACGGCCAGGCGGTGCTCTATCGCGGGACCGTTCCGGAGTCAGCGCACAGCTTCCAGCTGGACAAGCACCACGATATCGAAACCGGACGCATCTTCCCGGTCTGCGGCAATACCTGGCGCATGCTCAAGGACACGCGTTTTGCCGAGCACTTCGAGTTCATCGGCAACTTCGACCGCCACTACGGAATCTTTCCCGGCTGCGGCGGCGCCCTGCCCTACGATGTGACTGATGCCTCTTCGGGGAGCAGCTCTTGCTGCTGACCTAAGCCCAGCGAGTCGAAGCAGATTTGGCTATCCAGCCACTCGGCTCGGCTCCGGCTCGCTGAATGAAGCCTGTTCTTGTCACGGTTCAAGCGACTACTTTGCCTCGCTATCAACCGCCCGTTGCACCTGCCGGAAGAAAGCCAGCCGCTCCTCGCCCTGGTTACCGCCCTGACGGTCCGTTGCCTGCGGCCAGTTACCGTTCGAGGCGATTACCAGCTGCCGCTTGGGATCGATGAAGATGCCCTGACCGAAGATGCCCTGGGCGATATAGGCACCATCATCGAGCGTCCACCATTGATAGCCGTAGCCTGCCCCGGGCTTGCCGATATCCGCCTGCTTGGTAGTTGCCTCCTCGATCCACCCTTCAGGCAAGACCGGCTCCCCATCGACCATGCCACCGCCCATGATGAACAGGCCGAAGCGTGCATAGTCCCGCGTTGCAGCCTGTACGCAGCAACCACTGATCTCATGCCCGGTCGAACCCAGCAGCCAGGTCGCGTCCTGCTCCATGCCAAACGGCTTCCAGACCTTCTCCGACAAGTACTCCGACAGGGTCTTGCCGGCCGCCGAACTGGCCAGCACCCCGATCAGGTTGGTCTCACCGGTTTTGTAGACCCATTTCGTGCCCGGCTCCGCCTCGGATTCTAACTGGCGCATATAGCTCACCGTGACATCCACGCCCGGCTCGGGCTCGTGCGCATTGAATTGCGCAACGTCGGACTGTGGGTCCGCGTAGTCTTCGTTCCACTTCACGCCCGATGTCATGGTCAGCAACTGCTTGATTGTGACGTTGTCGTAAGGCGAGCCCTTGAGGTCAGGAATGTAGTCCGACACCGGGTCATCGATGCTCTTGATGTGCCCGTCCTTGATAGCGGCACCGACCAATGTCGAGGTGAAGGACTTGGCCACGGAGAAGCTGGTCCAGCGGCCCTCAGGACCGAAGTCCAGCCCGTATTGCTCAAGCCGAACCTTGCCGTTCTGAACGATTATCAGCGCGGCAGCACGCTGCGACTGCATATAGGCGTCGACATCCAGGCCGATATCCAGCGGCTCGCCCTCGGGCAAGGGGTAAGCGTTGTCACCAGCGGCAATTACTCGCGCATCTGAAAGAACCGGCAAGCGGTCCATCGCTCGGAAGGCAGCATCGCGTTGCTCAGTGGACCAGAACAGCACACTGGAGTCGGTCGGAAAATTCAGGACCAGCCTGCGCATATCCTTGTCAGCTGTCGCCCACAACAGCCCACACCCCACCACCAGCAACACCACAATCGAGATAATCCATTTCTTCATGCTGAAAACCCTGCTTATTGTTGTGCGGCTATCTTAGGGCAGTGCAGAGCATTTCAGCCGGCGTTTTCCGCAGAATAGATGGCGGTGATTGCCTCATATGACGATGTGGCTCACTTATGAAAGCGCAACTACTGCGGCTTCGCCGTTGTGCCCGACGCGCCCGCTATAGAGTCATAGAACCGCTGGATTGCTGTTTCGCTATGGCTTGAGCATCTGCTCGATCTTGTTCGCCAAAGCCTCAATGGCGAATGGCTTGGTGATGATCTCCATGTTAGCCGCCAGGTAACCGCTTGCATTCGAGCCCTCTGCGTATCCCGTGGCCAGAAGCACGCTCAGTTCGGGCCGGTTTGATTGAGCAAGGTCAGCAAGCTGGCGACCGTTCATGCCAGGCAGGCCCACGTCCGTGATAAGGAGGTCGATTGGCTGCCTGCTTTCCAGGACCGGAATGGCCTCTTGAGCATCCGCGGCCTCGATAACCCGGTAACTCAACTCGTGCAGCACCTCTGCAATGAGCGAGCGAACCACCGGCTCATCTTCAACTACCAGAACAGTCTGGCCTGTGCCCAGCGGGGTCTCGCCTTTCTGTGGCGATGGCATGCGGGAGTCGCCGTCGTAGCAAGGCATGTACAACTCGACGCGCGTTCCCTTTCCAGCCTCCGATGAAATCCGGACCATTCCTTTGGCTTGTTTCATGTAACCGTACACCATAGAGAGCCCCAGCCCCGTCCCCTGGCCGATGGGCTTGGTGGTATAGAAGGGCTCAAAAACCTTGTCCAACACGTGCGGCGTCATACCTGTACCGGTATCTGCCACTGTCAACGATACGTATTCCCCCTGCTTGAGACCGATCGACTCGGCCGATTGGCTGTCAAGGTGAACCGAGACTGTGGAAAGAGTGATAGTGCCGCCGCCCGGCATGGCATCGCGGGCGTTGATTACTAGGTTGATCAGAGCGCTTTCCAGCTGATTGGTGTCCATGCATGCCAGGGGCAGACCCGTGGCCAGCGAGGTCAGCACTCGGACATTTTCGCCCGTGGTGCGGTTGAGCAGATCCGTGAGCGATGCCACTAATCCGTTTACGTCAACGGGCTTGAGATCCACCGTCTGCCGGCGGGAAAAGGTCAGCAACCGCTGGGTCAGGGCCGCAGCCCGCTGTGCTGAGGCCAACGCTCCGCTAATGTATCGCTCATCATTCGCAAAATTTCCGGCCCCATGATGATGCTGCATGAGCTCCAGGCTGCCGATGATACCCGTCAGCAGATTGTTGAAATCATGCGCGATACCCCCGGTGAGTTGACCTACCGCTTCCATTTTCTGAGCCTGGTGAAGCCGGTCTTCTACCAGGTTGCGCTCAGCCACCTCGGCGGCCACGCGCGCCTCAAGCGTTTCATTAAGCTCACGTAGTGCCCGCTCGGCCTGCTTGCGCGCACTGATATCGACGCAGGTGCCAGTCACATACGACGGGTTGCCTGCTGCATCCTTGAAGACTTTGCCTTTGCATACCAGCCATTGCTCGCCCGTACCGCGGTTCAGCCGAAACTCCACCTTAAAGTCTTGTCCATGTAAGCAGCGGGTAAACGACGCACGTACCCGATCGCGATCTTTGGGATCGAGGTGTTCGAGAAACCGCTCGATGGCATTGTGAGTGAAGACATCCGGCAGGGCGAACAGCTGCCGTGAAGCGTTATCGAAATGAAGCTGGTCATCATCGATATACCAGTCGAAGATCCCTGCTTCTGAGGCGAGCAGCGCGGCACGCAGGCGCTCGTCGGCCGGTTTCAGCTGCGGGTTGGTGCGTTGTCGTGCAATGACTCGCTCGGTGACATCTTCCGTCTGATGAATGATGTACATAACCTCGCCATGCTCATCCAGCACAGGTGTATTCAACGGGCTCCAATAGCGCACCTCGAACCCGCCGCCCTGGCTTGCCGGCCGGGGAATGTCATACTTGGTGATGGCCATGCGATCAGGCGCACCGGTTCGAACCACGCGCTCCAGCGATGCACGGAGTACCCCGGCGCCGAACTCCGACTTTTCGTCCGGATTGCGGCCGAACACTTCAAACAAGGGGCGGCCAATGCAGTCTTCGCGCCGGGTGTTGGTTCCTTTGAGTCGATTCTCATTGGCTGCCAGCATGATGAAGTCAGGGTCCGCTGACAGGACCAGTACAAGATGGGGAAGTGACTCAAACAGAGTTTGGTAATCCAGCGCTTGCTTCATCAGGGTCGTATGGCTCTTATCCAGGTGAATCGAAAAACGGTCTCGTTTGGATCAGATTGCTCGGTCGACGCTCTCGCTTCACGTGAATCCTCTCGCTTCATCAAGCGCACCGTGCCAGTCCCGCTATACCCATATCGATGGGAGTTCTAGAGGTCGGTTCAATCGCTGGCTGGATCAGCCCGAATCTTCGCCGGCCGCTGGACCGCACGCAGGCAATCTCGTTCCGACCCCGGTTACGCATGTGGTGACTGGTTGATTGGACGACAGATTCATCCGGCGATTGCGCTACACTGCGCCCATTCGATTGACGGGGTGTTCCATGAGAGTATGTGGCGTTGAGATCAACAGTAACGATGTGAACCTGTGCTTGCTGTCGCTGAGCGACGACATTTTTGAGCTGCCCGATTTTCGTGCCCGAAAGCTGACCCTGAAGGACATTAACAGCACGGCTGAACTGCGCTACTTTCAGCAAACCTTTGCCAAGTTGATGGAGGACTACCAGGTCGATCGGGTGGTCATCCGGCAGCGGCCGATGAAGGGCAAGTTCGCTGGCGGCGCGGTGGGTTTCAAGCTGGAAGCGGCCATCGAGCTGATCGCTGACCTGAAGGTGGTGATCATGTCGACGACCGATATCAAGGAGGCGTTAAAGCGCCACCCTATCCAGATCGATTATGCCGGCACTGGCCTCAGGGCCTTTCAGGAAGTAGCGTTCAACACAGCTTATGCCTATCTGATGAAGGACAAATACTCCGCGAAGGATTAATAGGTACAGACCGCTGAACAGAGGGAAACCGATTTTTTTATCAGCGCTTGCTGCCTTTTTCGTGCAGCACCAGAGCAATCCCACCGACGGTCATGACGCTGACTAATACCAGGCGCAAGCTGATACTCTCTGCCAGCAGCAGGCTACCCAACAACGCGGCGATGACGGGTACGCTGAGCTGCACGCTCGCACCTTGAATCGCGCTGAGATTCTTCAGTGCCGCGTACCAGATCGCATAGCCTACCCCAGAGGTCAGCGCGCCAGCCAATACGGCGTATATGATCCCGGTACCGTCGAGCTGCCAGTGCCCGGCGAAGGCAAGTAGCATCAAAAGGCCCAGCGGTACCGCTCGCAGAAAGTTGCCCGCCGTATTGACCAAGGGGTCACCGGCTCCCCGGCCGATCAGTGAATATCCAGCCCAAGCCAACCCAGCCAGGATCATCAGCAGCGTGGCCGAAAAGGCCGGTGCCTGACTGCCTGGCACCAGCCATAAACCGAGGCCCAACCCAGCCATGGATAACCCGACGGCTTGCAAACGGTTCAGGCGCTCGCCCTTCAGCAGACCCCAGGCGCTCATGCTGACTTGTACCGAGCCGAACAAAATGAGGGCGCCGACGCCTGCGTCCAGCTGTACATAAGCGAGGGAAAAGGCAGCGGCATAAACGAAAAGTGCCAGCGCAGCCGCCCAGCTGCCCTGCGGAGCCAGCCGCTGACCACGCAGTTGCAGCAACAGCCAGAGAACCAGCGCGCCCGAGCCTAGTCGCACCGAAGTGAAGCTTGCCGGATCAATCGCGGTATCGCGCAGAGCCAATCGGCACAGAAGAGAGTTACCAGCAAAGGCGAGCATCGCCAAAGCGGTCAACAGCACGGTGCGGTTATTCAGGGTGATCATTCGCGCTTCTGCAGGAAAAACTTCACACTAGCTGGCCAACATGAGCAGATCAATGCGCCTTTCGGCTTGGTCTCTAGTCCCGCTCAGCACCTTTCCACCACTCTCCGGATACGACATCCCGACCAGCGGACATTTCCGTATACCCCGTTTTAGAGCCGGTGGGTAACGAGGCGACGTGTTGACAGGCTACGGCTGAAACTTCTGATCGCCGGCAATGCCCGAATTAGGCAAACCCAATGCATAGGAGATCATCATGCAACTGCACAAGCTTGTAGCACTGACCTTCGCCGGCCTGATTACCGTGGCTGGCCTGGCTCACGCCAACGACGACGAGCGCCACGACGATAAGAACGGAAGCATGCAACAGGAGCGCTCCGGCTCCGATATGAACAGTTCCGGCAACATGGGCACCGGTTCAGGTGCTGGGACTACCGGTAGCGGCGGAATGGGCACTGGCTCAGGTGCCGGCACTACCGGTAGCGGCGGAATGGGCACCGGTTCAGGTGCTGGCACTACCGGCACCGGCGGAATGGGCACGAGCGGCAGCGGCAACTGATCGGCCTCTAATGACCAGAGCACAGACATATCGGCTGTACTCGAGTCCTAGGCGTTAGAATCCGGAGCCTCGTTGGGCTCCGGATACCTCGCAATCGGAACAAAGGGGGACTGTCCCGTTTTTTAACTGTCCCCTTTTTATGACTGCGCTGTAAATCGATCAACCCCACCGGTGAGCATTGGTTCCCCAACGGGACAGGCTCGGTCATCGAACCATCCGCCTGTTTCGCACTCATTGTGTCCATGACATGCGAGCCGAAACGAATCCGAGAACTTGCCGAGCCTGCTATCCAGATGGATGGTGCCGCAGCCGCTTATCGCTTTCCTTGGCGCGGCGGAACCACATTCAACTTGCTCTGCGATGGCGCGGAATTTTTCCCCGATATGCTGGCTGGGATTGACGCGGCGCAGCGCAGCATCAGGATGGAGCTGTATCTCGTCGAGTCGGGCCGCAACCTGTCGGCTTTCATCGATGCACTCGAGCGGGCAGTGGAGCGTGGCGTCTACGTCCAGTTGCTAGTCGACCCTATCGGCAGCCGAAAACTGTCGAAAACCGACCGGCACCGGATCGATCGCAGCAATATCGAGCTACGCCTGTTCAACAATCCGCTTCCTAAGCCCGCGCCGGATGATCTTCGACGCGACCACCGAAAGATTCTGATTATTGATGACCACACCGCCTACCTCGGTGGTGCCTGCATTACCGACGGTTTCTGGGATCCGGCAACGGGAAACTGCGCCTGGCATGATCTGATGCTCAAGATTCGCGGTCCGGTCATTGATGACGTCGTGCTTCTCTTCGAGCATCGCTGGCGACATCTGGAACGTCTCGCCGAGCCACCGAAACCCGGCGAGCCCTCAAGCATGGAGCCCCTTCATCACGACGGGATGGCACGTCTGGCCTACACCGCAGGCAGCTCGTATCGCGGCTTACTCAGCGATACGATCGAGCGAATCCGATCAGCGCGGCACCGAGCATGGGTGGTGACGCCCTACTTTTTCCCTGGTGCGACAATGCTGAGTGCGCTCACCAGGGCTGCGCAACGGGGCGTTGACGTCCAGCTGATTTTGACCGGCGATAAAACCGATCACAAGCTGGTCAGAAAAGCGGGGCAAGGTTTTTACAGTGAATTGTTGATAGCCGGGGTGCGTATATCCGAATACAGCGAACGCGTTCTCCATGCAAAAGCTGCCGTCGTTGACGAGTGGTTGAGCATTGGTTCATGTAACTTCGACACCTGGGGCTCAAACGTTAACCTCGAAGCCAACATCGAGGTGTATGACCATGACTGCAGGCAGCAGACGCTTGCATTGTTCGATCGATATCGCGAGTCGTGTCGGCCAGTCGAACTGCACAGCTGGCAGCATCGGCCGCTGTCGGATCGTCTGATCCAGTACTGCTGCAATATGATAGGTCGAGTGCTTGCCGGCTTATTGACCCGCAGCGCTCGATATCGACGAACGCGCGCCGCCCGATAGTATCAGTCGGAAGGGCGCCATGGACAAGGGCGACTGGCTATCGTTCAGCCAGCGATCGAGCTCCGCCTGAGCAGTATCTTTCCCCCGCTCGTTCAACGAATTCGGCCTTACGGGAACAATGCCTCGCTCAAGTACACCAAAACCAAAGAGCCGGGATGCCCGCCCGGATCGGTTCAAGACTCTGTAGCAGCAGAAGGAGCGACACGGTGACTATAAACAGCGCATCTCACGGCTTCGGATATTGGCTTTTCAAAGGCTTCGCAGCCATCGTCGCCCTGTTTGGCCTCGCCATGGCCGCTGGCGGCCTCTGGCTGGTAACGCTCGGCGGCTCCTGGTACTACCTTATCGCCGGAGCCGGCATGCTGCTCGCCGGGATCCTCCTGTTCATGCTGCGCATGAGCGGTCTATGGCTGTATTGGCTGGTATTCCTAGGCACGGTGATCTGGGCGATCTGGGAGGTCGGGCTGGCGCCGTGGGAGCTGATGCCACGCATAGCGGCGCTCGCTGTGATCGCGTTGTTCACGCTCGTTTGCATACCGGTTTTGCGCAACCACTCGCGGGAGGCTCGTTCATGATTCGGCTCATCACTCTGTTTGGCACGGCATTGATCTCCTGGCCAGCCTTGACCCAGTCCCAGTCCCAGACCCAGATGCCCCAGACATTGCCCTTGTTGGAGCCAACCGACGCCGCTGTTTCGGGGCAGGACCCCGATCTTGAGCCGGCCAGCAACGCAAGCCCTCGCGCGATACGGCCACTTGAACCAGCCGACTGGCCAACCTACGGGCGAACCAATGCCGCGACGCGTTATTCGCCGCTTGCTAGCATCAACCGCGACAACGTTCAGCAACTTACTCGCGCCTGGGTGTACCGTACCGGTGATATGCCCCCCGAATCGGTCGACGGCAAGTGGGCACCGGAAAACACGCCGCTCAAGATTGGTACATCGCTTTACCTGTGCACACCACGAAACATCATGATATCGCTCGATGCCGCGACTGGCCGGGAGCGCTGGCGCTACGATCCGAATGTCACCATCGATAGCATCCCCTACTCTGCCAGCTGTCGAGGCGTCGCTTTCCATGAGCAGCCTGACGCCCCTGATGACGCCTTGTGCAAAAGGCGTGTCATGGAAGGCACGCTGGATGCCCGACTGATCGCGGTCGATGCCGACACCGGCCAGCTATGCCCCAACTTTGGCAACAATGGCCAGGTGGACTTGCTCCAGGGCATGGGCGAAAGCGTGCCAGGATTCGTCGCAGTTACCTCGCCCCCTCCCATCGTTCGCGGCATTGCG
>CAYZFU010000040.1:0-8018 GCA_964477725.1 uncultured Halopseudomonas sp. | reverse complement strand
ACGCGCCTTCGGGGGTGATTCGCGGGTATGACGTGGTGACTGGTGACCTGGCCTGGGCCTGGGATATGGGTCGCCCGGGCGAAACAGGGCTACCCACAGGCGATGAGGTCTATACCCGCGGCACACCGAACTCCTGGACCATCTCGGCCGGCGATGAAGAGCTGGGGCTGGTATACGTTCCGATGGGCAATTCATCGGTGGATTATTGGGGCGGCAATCGTCGCGATTATGAGAATCGCTATTCCACTGCGCTGGTCGCGCTCGACGTCACCAGCGGCCAAGTGCGCTGGTCATTCCAGACAGTTCACAAGGACCTCTGGGACTACGATCTCGGCTCGCAGCCAACTCTCGCCGAGTTCCCCGCTGACAATGGTCAAACGACACCGGCGGTGATCCTGCCAACCAAGCAAGGCGAAATCTTCGTGCTGGACCGCGCAACCGGCGAGCCTTTGACCGAAGTGGTCGAACGTCCGGTACCGAGCAGCGAATTGCCCGACGAAACCGCCGCGCCGACCCAGCCGTATTCCGTCGGCATGCCATCGCTGGCCAAGCCTGACCTGACCGGGCGTGACATGTGGGGGCTGACTCCCCTGGACCAGCTCTGGTGCCGGATCCAGTTTCACCGGGCCAGTTACAAAGGGCGCTATACGCCGCCCAGCGTCGAACGCCCGTTCATTCAGTATCCGGGATACAACGGCGGAAACGATTGGGGTAGCGGCTCGCTCGACCCGGAGCGAGGAATATTCATTGCCAACTACAACAACATCCCGATGTATGACCAATTGATTCCCCGTGAAGAGGCCAACAAAAGAGGCATGGTTCCGGTCGACCAGCCCGGCGGCACCACTGACTCGGGTGGCGGCGTCCCGCAGGCCGGGGCGCCATATGCCGTATCGATCAAGCCCTGGCGCAACGGCTTTACCGGCATGCCCTGTACCCGTCCGCCCTTCGGCGGGATCATGGCGATCGATATGAATTCCCGCGAAGTGTTGTGGGATGTTCCGCTTGGGTCAGCCAGGGCGAACGGGCCGTTCGGCATACCGTCGCGCATGCCGATTACCATCGGCACGCCCAATAACGGTGGCTCGGTCATTACCGCTGGCGGTCTGATCTTTATTGCCGCGGCGACCGACAATCAAATACGCGCCATGGACATTGAAACCGGCGAAGTACTGTGGGAAGACGCGCTTCCCGCTGGCGGGCAAGCCAATCCGATGACGTTCGAAGCCGAAGGCCGTCAATACGTAGTGATCAATGCCGGTGGGCATCACTTTATGGAAACGCCGATCGGCGACTACATCATGGCCTACAGCTTGCCCACGCTGGGTGATACCGAGAGCACTCGATCACTTGACGATTAAGGACCGCTATGCACGGCAGTCCGACGGCGCTATTAACCGCCTGGAAGAAAAGCGGGAAAAGCAACTACGGCAGAGCCTGCCTGAACTGCAGGCTGCCTTGCCGGCTTATGCCGAGGCCAATGCAGAGGGCGGTTGAGGAAAAATAAATCTGTCCCCTTTCCGGTTTTCAGGCCGTCAGAACGATGATCCAGATCAAGCCTCTCGAAGCTTAACAGCACTAGGCTATAGAGGATGTTGTGAGTCACTGCCTGTGATTCACAAACCACTACCTGGAGAAATCGCCATGGCTGAGATGATGAGGGCTGCGATCTTTATCGAGCCCGGACGAATCGAATTGGCTGACAAGCCCATTCCAGATGTAGGCCCCAACGATGCGCTGGTACGCATCACCACCACGACGATCTGCGGCACCGATATTCATATCCTCAAGGGCGAGTACCCGGTCGCCAAGGGCCTCACCGTTGGCCACGAGCCCGTTGGCGTAATCGAAAAACTCGGCAGCGCGGTAGAGGGCTATCGCGAAGGCCAACGAGTGATTGCCGGCGCGATCTGTCCGAACTTCAATTCCTATGCGGCGCAGGATGGCCTCGCTTCGCAGGATGGCAGCTACCTGACCGCCGAGGGCAAGTGCGGCTGCCACGGGTACAAGGCCACGGCCGGCTGGCGCTTTGGCAACATGATCGATGGCACCCAGGCCGAGTACGTGCTGGTGCCCGACGCACAGGCCAACCTTGCGCCCATTCCCGATGGGCTGACCGACGAACAGGTGCTGATGTGCCCGGACATCATGTCCACCGGCTTCAAGGGCGCGGAAAACGCCAACATCCGAATCGGTGATACCGTGGTCATCTTCGCCCAGGGGCCGATCGGCCTGTGTGCTACCGCCGGCGCTCGACTACTCGGCGCCACCACCATCATCGCTGTGGACCGCAACGAGCATCGCCTGGGCATCGCCCGTCAACTGGGCGCCGATATCATGCTGAATTACCGCAACTGTGATGTCGTGGAAGAAGTGATGAAGCTCACCGGTGGCCGCGGCGCAGACGCCTCCATCGAAGCCCTCGGCACCCAGCAAACCTTCGCCCAGTCATTACAGGTACTCAAACCCGGCGGTACACTCTCCAGCTTGGGGGTGTATTCGGAAGATCTGGTCATCCCGCTGGGTGCGTTCGCAGCCGGACTCGGCGATCACAAGATCAATACCGCCCTATGCCCCGGCGGCAAGGAACGCATGCGACGCTTGATGAATGTGCTTGAATCGAGCCGGCTGGACCTGGCGCCGCTGGTGACCCATGAGTTCCAGCTGGACAGGATCGTGGATGCCTACGACCTGTTCGGCCATCAGCGGGATGGGGTTTTGAAGGTGGCGATCAAGCCGTAAGACGTAGAGATCTGGCTTTTACCCAACGACGACCTGGGCATCGACCGCGTCCCCAAGATGCAGACCAATACCCTGCGTCGGGATGGCGCCGGTTGGCCGCGGTCCTGAGGCCCTGCAGGCGTGAATTAAAAGAGGGCAGTCCAATCTGCTCCCTTTTCGTTGCCATGTCGTGCCCGGCCACGCTATCGCACAGGCGAAGAACATTACCTGATCACCTCGATTTTCACCCGCACCAGCCCCGCCGAGGTACCGGCAATCTCGCTGAACGCCGACTTCGACAGGTCGATAACTCGTCCGCGAACGAATGGGCCGCGGTCGTTGATGCGGACAACAACGCTTTTGCTGCTCTGAAGGTTGGTCACCCGCACCTGCGAGCCGAAGGGCAGCTTCTTGTGCGCGGCGGTCTTCTGGTCGTGGCGATACCGCTCCCCGTTGGCGGTTTTCTGGTTCTGGTGACGGTCGGCGTAGAAGGATGCCAGCCCGGTTTCGGTGAAGCCGACAGGTATACCGCCCTTTCCCTTTGGGACTGCACCGCAGCCGGCTACGGCTACGATGAACAGGGACAACATCAGGCGGCGGGCCAGTTTATTCATGGGTGGGTTTCCAGTTCGGGAGCCGTCGGATGGTTTGCTGTGATCAGCGGCAGTCTTCCGCAAATGGCAGATGATGCCTGCGATTGTGGCGCATGTCCTTCGCGAAACACCGAGATCTGCTCTGCCGCCCTTCTTTCAGCGCTACCACTATCTGCGAGCCTGGAAAATTGCGTTCATCTGCCCCCGCCCGCCATCAAGCAGGTAAACTGGCGATAACCTTCATTGATCGGCAACGCGCTGGATGCTGCCGCCAAACCGGATACTTAAGATGCTTGTTTACTTTCTTGTTGCCTGCGACCGTTTGGAAGAAAAGCGGGAAAAGAAGTTGCGCCAGAACCTGCCTGAACTGCAGGCGGCCTTGCAGGCTTATGCCGAGGCCAATACCGCCAACCAGGTCACCCTGATCAATGCCTGTGACAGTGAGGACTGTGCCGAGTGGGAGCTGGGCATCAGCCAGCCGGTGACGAAAAACATTCACCTGAACTACCCTGTGGATCTGTTTAATGGCCTGGCCAAGCAATACGGCATTGACTGCGAGGTAGGGTCTATCGAAAACGGTGAGCGCGAGCCGGTCAGCTATTTCGGTGCGCACGAAGGCCGGGGTGAAGCTTTCTTGATCGCGGAATATCTGGGGTTGTGACGCGAGGCGTAGCAGAGCCAGCACCAGGCTGGCTCTGCTACAGATTTACTCCTGTGGCGTCAGCTTCAGCAGCATGCCGTCGCCTCCACGCCTACCATCTTCCAATACCCAAACTGCGCCGTCCGGACCCTGCTCAACCTCGCGTATACGACGCTGCAGGTCAAACCGCTCTGCCTCCCGGGCGCTTTGTCCATCGAACTCAACCCGCACCAGCCCGCGAGATGTGAGGCCGCCGATAAAGCCGCTGCCTTGCCACTCAGGGAAAAGCTCGCCGTCATAGATGATGAAGCCTGCCGGTGAAATCACCGGCGTCCAGGTGATGACGGGTCCCTTGAACTCTGGACGGGTATCGTGATCGGGAATGGGCTCGCCGTCATAGTGCTCGCCGTTGGATACGATCGGGTAACCATAGTTGGCACCTTTTTCGATCAGATTCAGCTCATCGCCACCTTCCGGCCCCATTTCATGGACCCACAACCTGCCGTCAGCGTCGAATGCCATCCCAAGAATGTTGCGGTGCCCCAACGACCAAACCTGGGCCGCCACCTCGCCCTGATCGGTGAAAGGATTGCCCTCAGGCACGCTACCGTCGGCGTTCAGTCTGATCATTTTCCCCAGATTGCTGTCCATGTCCTGTGCCGGGTCGAACTTCTGTCGCTCGCCGGAGCTGATCCAAAGCATTCCCTCATCGTCGAACGCAAGGCGGTGACCGAAATGGCCATCGCCAGACACCTTCGGCGTTTGCCGCCAGATCACGTTCACATCCTCAAGCTTGCCGCCGCCACTCTCGTCCAATACCAGCCGAGCCCGGGCTACCGCCGCACCAGAACCGCCGTCTCCAGCCTCGGCATAGCTGATATAGACTTGCTGATTTTCCTTGAATTGGGGATGCAAGAGCACGTCACCCAGGCCACCCTGCCCGGCATGGACAACATCGGGCACACCCTCGATATTCCCGGTTTCCCCTGTACCGAGATCATGCAAACGCAGGTTACCGGCCATTTCTGTCACCAGCAGTCGGCCGTCTGGCAGGAATGTCATGGCCCAGGGCTGCTCGAACCGCGTCACCTCGGTCACCGAGAACGGAGTAGCAGAGTTTGTTGATTGCGCCTCGCCCTGCTCAGATGTCGCCATCGGTCCAGCAGATTCCGTACCGGCAGCGCTGGAAGATGATCCTGCCGGAGCTGCCTGGGCTAAACTGGACGACGCAGAGGGCTGATCCGTGTTATCTGCGTTTGCCGAGTTGTCGCAGGCCGTCAACAGGCCAAGGGTAGCGAGAAAAACCAGGGAATGTCTGAAAGGGACCATGAGTGCTCCTGAATGGTTGATCCATTGATCCGCCATGGCGGCCGAAGTGTGATCGCGCAGTGCCTGCTACGATATTAGCTTTCGGTTCGCATTGGTCCACTTTCCATACAGTGTCTATGGTTACTTTTGATGTATCGGCACCCTACCCCGCCCTTTTCCGACCCCAAGCAATCGCGCACAATCGGTGCTTCGCTTACCAAATCGGAAATATTCCGCACGTGACATTTCATCAACAAGTACTGCTGGTTTGCTCGATTGCGCATCAGGCACGCTTGCCGGATATTCGCGCCTTCGCCGCCGAGCGCAGCATTCTTCTCCACGAATTCGACACCGAGAGCTTTCTCAGCCAACCAGGGCGCTGCCTGGATCATGCCGAGCATGTGGTGGTAATCGTTGAGGACGAGGACATCAGCGAATACGTCAACCTGGCGAAAAGCCTGAACTTCTCGTTGGGCATCATCCCGGCCAACCCGAAGAGCCGATTGCACCGCTGGTTCGGCATCCCGGCGAAACGCGATGAAGCACTGGCGCTGGCTTTTGCCGGCAGTGCCACTCCATTGGATGTGGTGCGCTGCAACAACGAGGTGGTGCTGGGGATGCTGATGCTGGGCGAAACCCCATTTCTCGATCAGCGCAGCAAAACGTATCAGAACCGTGGAGCCTCTCGCTGGCAGCATCTGCTCTACTGGCTGGCACTGGTCTGGAACAGCCTGCGCAACATGCTGATGATCAAACCCTTCCCGATTACCCTCACCACCGGCAAGGACGTAACCCTGAAGACCGCGGTAACCGGTCTGGTCGCTATCGAGAATGAAGTCAACAGCGCCGCAGCCAAACTGATCAATACCAGTGTTTCGGCGCAGGATCGCAAGATCTCGACCGTCCTGATCGCTCCAAAGTCGGTGACCGAATACCTCGCCTTCCTACTCACCGCCGTGTTCAAGGGCGAAACCGGAGTACAACGCCTGCCGGCAGCCGTCAGCTATATCAAAAGCCAGTACCTCAAGCTGGAATCAACGCAGCCGCTCACCTACTACGTTGACGGACGGCGGCGGCAGGCCGACGTGATTGAGCTGGAGCTCTACCCCGAGGCGGTGCGCATCAACACCGGCGAGATCCTTCAGGCCAGCCAGCCCGGTAACCGGCAGAACAAGGACACCATGAAGGTCGAGAATCTGCCGACCAACGAGACCCGCCTGGCGATGATCCAGAGTCACCTGCCCCTGTTCACCCGCGCGCTGGAGGATGACTTCAAGGATCTGTTCCTGCTGCTGCGCGACAATGCCCAGGCCCACGCACATTACATTGCCCTGATGGTACTCAGCGTGGTGGTGGCCAGCTTCGGTCTGTTCCTCTCCAGCGCTGCGGTGATCATCGGTGCCATGGTACTGGCACCGATGATGGCACCGATCATCTCGCTGGCGATGGGACTGCTGCGCGGTGACCGCACCTTGCTGGACCGTTCACTGCTGACCATCGGTATTGGCGTCCTGCTGGCTTTGGGAACGGCAGCCCTGATTGCCCTGATCATCCCGATTGATCGCATCACCCCGGAGATGGCCGGGCGGCTGCACCCCAACCTTCTGGATTTGGGGGTAGCCATCGCCTCCGGCATTGCCGGCGGCTATGCGCACGCCCGCGAAAACATCATGAAAAGCCTGCCCGGGGTAGCCATTGCCGTCGCGCTGGTGCCGCCGCTGTCGGTGGCCGGCATCGGCATTGGCTGGTGGCAGTGGGAAGTGTTCAGCGGCGCCATGCTGCTGTTCATCACCAACCTTGTCGGTATCGCCCTGAGTGCTGCTTTGACGTTCCTGGTGCTGGGCTATGCCCCGCTGATACGTGCCAAGCGCGGACTGGCGGTTTCTGCCGGGCTGCTGCTGGTGGTCTCGATTCCGCTGACCTTGGCGTTTATCGAGATGAATCGTCACTGGCAGATTGAGCGCGACCTTAGCCGGCATGGCCTGCTGATCAACGACAAGCCGGTCAATCTGAGCAATCTGCAGGTCAGTCGCCAAGGTGGCAGCTTGCTGGTGCGCGGCGACCTGGTGGCCGAGCAATGGCTGCAACGTGGGGATCTAGAGCAGCTACGCAGCGAACTGGAAGAGAAATGGGGGCTCCCGGTTTTGCTGGAACTCGGTACCAGGCTGAGTATAGGAGGGATGTCGCACAGTCGCTGATCCGGAGAGTGCCCGCTCTCCGGCAAATACAGAACGCTCTGATCGATGCCTTTCAGTCATCCTAGCGGCCTTCACCTCTGGTCTATGCTGAGATGAAACCTATCCCAGAGGGAGGCTTTACATGGCTTCGGGCAAATCTCGAGAAGACGTCTGGCGAGAGTGGAAGGCACTGGTGAACATCGCACCGGCCGAGCTCGAGCGCTGGCTGGACACTGACGAAAGCAAGGCGGTAGGCGACTCGGACAGCGGCGAGTCCACCGGACACAAGTCGGGCAAACGCATTGTCGAGATCAAGCGGACCAACAAGGATGATCTGACTGATGACCAATGGGCGCATATGGCCAAGGTGGTGGGCTATATCAACCGTCATCTGGCGCAAGGTGGCCCGGACAAGGATGTGGAACACAGCCGCTGGCGTTACTCCCTGATGAACTGGGGTCACGATCCGCTGAAGTCATAGAGTTTTAGAGTATCCGCTGATGATCGAACTGCCTATCGCCGAGCCGATGCTGCAGCTAACCGTGTTGGCAGTAGCGGTGCTACTGGTGCACCTCCTCT
>CAYZFU010000039.1:6846-18546 GCA_964477725.1 uncultured Halopseudomonas sp. | reverse complement strand
CCCGTAGCCATTGGATGTCGTGGTGGTGATCGGGACGCTCTGCCCGTGCTGAATCATCACCGGGTACCCCTCGTTCGCGGTGATCTGTCGCACTCCGTCCGTTGTACCACGGGTCCGGCGTTGAACGATTCGCGCCTGGTTTCCGTTGATGTTGTCTCGCGTGATGACCTCGATTCCCCCGGCTTCGATTCTGCCATCTACCTGATAGCCGCCATGGGTCAGGTCGATGTGCTCAGCGCTTGCAACGCTGATTCGCAGTCGGCTCGGCTGCCGATCGAGCGCCTTGATCGCGTCGCGGATGGCAGCGATGCGCTCCGGCTCGGCGCGGATTACCACCTGATTGCCGTAGCCGGAGACCCGCTCGCCCTCGTTGAGCATCGGCTCCAGCGCGGGTATCAGCGCCTCGGCCAGGCTGTAACCGAGCGGGATGACCTCGGTCGTGGGTGTGGCCTGGAGCGGGGTGGCGAACAGACTGGCAACCAATACCCATCGAGCGGACACTATTTTCATAAGAGAAATCTTCGTAATGTGGGGTCACTCTGGCTGCTCGCCCACAGGTCTTCGAAGGCGCCTGCCCAGCGGCGAACCTGGTCCGGGCTCAGGTATCGCACAAAGCCATTGCGTGTCTGGCTATGAGGCAGCATCAGGATTCCTTCGCCATCGGCGAGCATATAAACCTGCGGTTCGCGCGGCAGGTCTGGATGGATCCGTCTGATTTCGCACAGGCTGGGGAAGCGCTGAGCGAACTTGGCGAGACTATGGCCAAGGGCAAAATCTTTGGGCACCTCCCGCAGCAATACCCGAACGCGCGACTTCGGCTGGGCGAGGACCATCTGTTCGCAACTATCGATAAAGTCGCGTTGATTGAACAACCATCCGGCCTGGTCGGCACCGTAAACAGCCAGGTTGCGGCGGGTCTGCCGCGCCATGTGACAGCCATGTAATCGCAGATCCTGTTCGGCGCATTCGATAATCTCTCGGCCTTGCCCCAGGCGGTGGGGTAGGTCGGCAACGAAACGTTGGCGCGCAGGCTCGTCGGGATTATGGATGGTGAAGCGGCCCGGCGAGGAGAATTCGATGGGCGGCAGGTTGGTTTCGTCAGCCTGCCAGACCATGGCGCAGTGCGGTATGCCTGCCTCCAGGTATTCTTCGCCCTCCACCTGATAGCCCAGGCGACGGTAGAAATCCAGAGCATACGTCTGTGCTGACAGCAGCAAACGTTTATGTCCGAGCGTCCGCGCATGCTTCATCACTTCCCGCATCAGCACCTCACCCAGTCCGAGTCGGCGATACTGGCGCAGAATGGCAACTCGGCCTATGTGCCCGTCAGACAGGAGTCGCGCGGTTCCGGCAGCTTCGCCGGCGCGCAACAGCAGAAAATGCACCGCCAGCGCGTCGTCCGCATCCCACTCCAGCTCCGGAGCGATGTTCTGCTCATCGATGAACACCGTGCTACGAATGCTGCGTAACGCCTCGCACGTATCCCAGTCGACCACCTGAACCAGTGTTTCAGCCATCATCGTCTTCCAGTAGCAGGTCTCCCTTGGCAAACAGCTGTTCGATCAATGTCCAGCCGTCCTCATTTTCACGCCATGCCAATAGCGCTTCGGGCTCAAGGTAATCTTCATTGCAGAGTAGTTGAGCGAGAGGCAACAGGGAAGCCGGCAGCAGGCAGTGCTCACTGCTGGCGAATAGAACCAGATCCGCGCCGGCTTCGATCCGGTATGCCAGCCGCGCGCTGGGGTTGCGTATCAACGCGTGGCCATCCTGCACTGCCTCGAGCAATTCACCGGATTCGACCGGTTGGGCCTGGACCATCTCCGGATACTTGGGCTCGGTCATGAAGCGGCCAAACCAAACGGCGAGTGCCGCCCGATCATCGACCAGTTGCAGAACGGTGTCACGCAGCCGGTCGACGGTTGCATCATCAATCGCAGCGGCATCGGCAGGCTCATCCATGTCGGCGTCGCTGTAGCGCTCCTGGTCGGTCAGGTATTGGCCGAGAAAGTCGGTAAAATGGGCGAGAATGTCTTGGTGACTGGGAGCGCGAAAGCCGATCGAGTACGTCATGCATTCATCTTCGGCAATACCGTAGTGCGCCAGGCCAGGTGGCAGATAAAGCATGTCTCCGGGTTCCAGAACCCATTCGTCTCGCTGATCGAAGTTCGCCAGGATGCGAAGATCGGGGTGATCCAGCATGGTGGTGTCCGGTGAGCAGTATTGTCCGACCTTCCAGCGCCGGCGCCCGTGCCCCTGTAGTAGAAACACATCGTAGTTATCGTAGTGCGGACCTACGCTGCCGCCCGGAGTGGCATAGCTGATCATGACGTCATCCAGCCGCCAGCGGGGCAAAAAGCCGAACGCCCTGAGCAGGTCGCCGACCTCGGGGACGAACTGGTCGACAGCCTGCACCAGCAACGTCCAGTCCCGTTCAGGCAGGTTCTTGTAATCCTCTTCACTGAAAGGGCCGCGGCGCAGCTCCCAGGGCCGCTGGCCGTGCTCCAGGACTATCCGAGATTCGATTTCTTCTTCCAGCGAAAGGCCCGCGAGCTCGTCGGGCGATAGCGGGTTTTCGAATTCAGGAAACGCCTGTCTGATCAGCAGCGGCTTTTTCTGCCAATACTCGCGGAGGAACTGGTCGGCCGATAGGCCTCCAAGGACGGTTGGGGTGGAAGACGTCATGACATACCTCGATGGACATACGGTGGGCTTCAACAAAAACGGCGACGTCCTGCAACGTCGCCGTATGGTTCGCCAAGAGTCGCTCGGCTGTCAGATGCGGCGGGCCTGGTCGGTAGCATTGCCGATGTAGCGGGCAGGGGTGAGCGCTTTGAGTTCGCGTTTGGCGTCTTCCGGAATCTCGAGCGCGTCAACGAAGCCCAGCAGTGCCTCCGGCGTGATGCCCTTGCCCCGGGTCAGCTCCTTGAGTTTTTCATAAGCCTGCGGGACCGCGTAGCGGCGCATGACAGTCTGGATAGGTTCGGCAAGCACCTCCCAGCAGTTATCCAGATCTTCAGCGATGCGCTGAGCATTGAGCTCCAACTTGCTGATTCCCTTGAGGGTAGACTCATATGCAATCACGCTGTGAGCGAAGCCGACGCCCAGGTTACGCAACACCGTGGAGTCGGTGAGATCCCGCTGCCAACGTGAAATCGGCAGCTTGGATGCCAGATGCTGCATGATGGCGTTGGCGATACCTAAGTTGCCTTCGGAGTTTTCGAAGTCGATCGGATTGACCTTGTGCGGCATCGTCGACGAACCGATCTCTCCGGCAATGGTTTTTTGCTTGAAGTAGCCAAGCGCAATGTAACCCCAGACATCGCGATCGAAATCGATCAGGATGGTGTTGAAGCGCGCGACGGCATCGAAGAGTTCTGCGATGTAATCATGGGGTTCGATCTGAGTCGTATAGGGGTTGAAAGCCAGGCCGAGAGTGCCCTCGATGAACTGTCGTGCATTGGCCTCCCAGTCCACATCAGGGTACGCCGAGAGATGCGCGTTGTAGTTGCCGACAGCACCGTTGATTTTGCCCAGTAGCGGGATGGTAGCGATCTGCTGGATCTGGCGTTCCAGTCGGTAGACCACATTGGCCATCTCCTTGCCCAACGTAGTGGGGGAGGCTGGCTGCCCGTGCGTACGGGAGAGCATGGGCACGTCCGCATGCTTGACGGCCAGCTCGCGGATGCCATCGGCAATGCGCTGCATCAGTGGCAGCAGCACCTCGTCCCGTCCACTACGCAGCATGAGAGCATGCGACAGGTTGTTGATGTCTTCTGAGGTGCAGGCGAAGTGAATGAACTCATTCACCGCGTTCAGCTCGTCCATGCCGGCGACCTGCTCCTTGAGCAGATATTCCACCGCCTTGACGTCATGATTGGTGGTGCGCTCGATCTCCTTGATACGTTCGGCCCACTCCAGCTTGAAGTCCTCGGCCAGCGTGTCGAGCAGTTTGTTGGCCTGCTCGGAGAACGGTTGCACTTCAGGAACGCCAGGATGGGCGGCCAGACATTGCAACCACCGGACCTCCACCTGCACCCGGAAACGAATCAGGCCGTATTCACTGAAGATGCTGCGCAGGCTGGCGGTCTTGCTACCGTATCGACCGTCAACCGGAGAGACGGCAGTCAGGGAGGTGAGTTGCATAAAAGGGTCTCGTCAATGTGCTGGCAGAAAAGGCCGAATCATACATCAGTTCGGGCTTTTTTTGGCCGGCTCGCTGGCATGGTCATGCTGATCAGTGTCGAGGCGAAGATCAAGCCAGCGCCCATCCAGGACGAGAGGCCAGGCATCTCGTCCCAAAGCAGCCAGGCGAACAGTCCCGAGAAGACGATCGCCAGATAGCTTAGCGGCCCGATCTTGCCGGGTGGCGCCAGTGCGTAGGCCTTGGACATGACCAGTTGACTGGTAGTGGCAACCAGGCCAACGGCGAGCAGCAATCCGAGTTCGCGCGCGCTCAATGGCTGGTAGGCCCAGAGAAGCGGAATCGACGAGAGTAGCGCCGAAAAAGTCGAAAAATAAAAGACGATGCGACTGGCCGGTTCGCTGTCGCTCATTGCCCGAATGGACACGAAAGCACAGGCAGCGAGCAGACTGGCACCGACACCCGCCAGCGCCTTGGTCTCGAACAGAGCGCCCGTGGGCTTGGCCACGAGCAGAACGCCGACGAAGCCAAGCAGCACCATGAACATCATTCGCGTGGTAAGCGATTCCTTCAGCCACCACCAGGCGAGAACCGGCGTGAAGATTGGTGCCGCATAGGTGAAGACCATAGCGTCGGCCAGGGGAAGATGGGCGATGGCGTAGAAAAAACAATACATCGCCCCAAGGCCGTAAAACGTGCGCAGGAAATGATTGGCGAGACGTCTGGTGCGGAAAGGGCCGAATCCGCGATAAGCGATGATCGGCAGGAAGAAGAATACGCCGACCAGATTGCGAAAGAACACCACAGTTTCGTTGTTGACGGTCTCGGACACCTCACGGATGAGCACGCCCATTATCGCGAACAGCAGAGCCGAGGTAGCGAGCAATGCTGCTCCGCGTCGCGGTTGGTCCAGCCGGACCGCCTCAACCATAGCCAATGTTCCGCACCGCATCGAGAAGCTTGCGGCGCGAAACCAGCATCTGCCATCGGTGTCCGCCCAATTGGCGCCACAGACGCGCCGAGCGAATTCCGGCCAGGAGCAGAGCACGGATGCGGTTGGCGTTGTCCGGTTGTTGCAGATGACGCATGTCACCGTGTACCTGAATGCGCAGCCGTAATGTGCTCAACGTGTCCTGATAGGTACTGCCGAGGCCTGCCATGACATTGTCGTGCAGCAACCCGAAATGCTCGGCTTGCTTTTCGACCTGGTCGAGGCGTTGCCCCAGCACGGTAAGCATGTCGTCACGCTTGGCCAGCTGTCGCTCAAGCGCAAGCAGGTTCATGACATAGCGCAGCGCTTCACGCTGCAGCGCTGCGGTGTCCCGTTCGAGCATCGCCTCGAGCGCCATCAACCCTTGGCGCAGAGGTAGAAACGAGCCGCCATAGATCTGCTTTACGTCGTCGGGGTTGCGCTCGAAGATACTGCGAACCAGGCAATGGACCGAGCCCTCGACGTATTGTCCGCTGCGAGCGAGCTTGTCGACCTGAAGGGACGCCTCGAATACCGCGCCCAGGGCAACCACCTGTTCCTCTGTGGGGGTCAAGCTGCGTGCTCCGTAGAATAACTGAGAGCGGTCTCGATCACCCCGCCTCCCAGACAGATTTCACCCTGATAAAGCACCACCGACTGTCCCGGGGTAACCGCCCGCTGCGGTTCATCGAAGCGCAGCAGATAGCCCCTTTCGGTGCACTCCAAGGTACAGGCCTGGTCGGGCTGCCGGTAGCGGACCTTGGCTGTCAGACGAAGCGGCAAAGCCTCCTGCAACGGGTTGACCCAGAAGATATCGGAAACTTCCAAAGCGTCGGCAAACAACCAGGGGTGGGCATTGCCCTGGCCAACCACCAGCACGTTGCGTTCCAGATCCTTGCGCAGCACATACCATGGCTCGTCGCTGGCATTCTGCATGCCGCCGATGCCGAGGCCCTGTCGCTGTCCGATGGTGTGGTACATCAGACCATGATGACGGCCGATAACGTCACCTTCGGTGGTTTCGATGTCGCCCGGCTGCGCTGGCAGGTACTGCTTGAGAAAATCGCTGAAGCGGCGCTCACCAATGAAACAGATGCCCGTGGAGTCTTTTTTTCGTGCCGTCGCCAGCTGATACTTTTCAGCGATCCGGCGGACTTCGGGTTTCTCGAGTTCACCTACGGGAAACAGCGTCCGGGCAATCTGTTCACCGGCGACCGCATGGAGAAAATAGCTCTGGTCCTTGTTGCTATCCATTCCGCGCAATAGCAGTGTTTGTCCGTCGCGATCCGCGCGACGGACATAGTGACCGGTGGCGATGAGATCCGCGCCGAGCATCACCGCGTAGTCGAGGAAAGCTTTGAACTTGATTTCGCGGTTGCAGAGGATGTCCGGATTGGGCGTGCGACCGGCCTTGTATTCCGCCAGAAAATGCTCGAACACGTTATCCCAGTATTCAGCGGCGAAATTGGCGGTGTGCAGCTTGATGCCCAGCTTGTCCGCGACCGCCTGCGCATCGGCCAGGTCTTCCTTGGCCGTGCAATATTCGGTGCCGTCATCCTCATCCCAGTTTTTCATGAACAGGCCTTCGACCTGGTAGCCCTGTTCGAGCAGCAGAGCTGCCGAAACCGAAGAGTCGACACCGCCTGACATGCCGACGATGACCCGTGTCTCGCAGGGCGGCTTGGGAGATGAAAAAGTCATTTCAGCGAATCAAGTCCAGTGAATAAAGAGGTTTGTTCAGGTAGTCCTGGATGCAACCCAGCACCAGCGGACTGCGCAGATCGGCACGGCGCCGCTCGAGTTGCTCGGGCGTCATCCAGACTGCACGCAAAATACCGTCATCGAGCTTGCGGCCGTTTTCGAGCGATGTCGCGCGAGCATGGAAACAGGTGCGCTGATAGGTAGTGCCGTTGTTCGCCTTAAACAGGTACAGCCCTACGAGCCCGGTAATCTCCACATTCCAGCCAGTTTCCTCCAGCACCTCACGACGTGCCGCCTCGATTAGACTTTCGTCGGCTTCCAGATGACCGGCGGGTTGATTTAAAACGATGCGGTTGTCGCGGTACTCTTCAACCATCAGGAAGCGACCAGCGTCTTCCACGATGGTTGCCACGGTAACGTGCGGTAGAAATCGCATTGCGAGTGGCTCCCGATCAGGTGGCATAGATTAGCGCAAAACGCGGTCAAACGTGAACCGCATAGGCGTAGCGTCGGCAAGCTGGATTTGGTGGCAAAACGCGCTAGGATGCTCATATCATCGCATGTAGTGGACCATGTAGTAGCGCTACATAATCGATAGCCTTCTGCTTGTCTGTCACGGCCGAGACAATTAAAGCAATGCTTTGAAAAAACATGCCCAGGTCCAGAGCGCAAAAACACGTGACAACGTGTAGGAAAACTACAACAATACGGCTACCAACACATCCGTATTCGCGGGCTTCGGTTACCCCCGGGGCCAGTACGACAACGACAACATAACGGAGTCAAACATGGGATACCAAAAGATCCAGGTGCCGGCTAGCGGCGACAAAATTACCGTAAATGCCGACCTGACCCTGAACGTGCCGGAAAATCCGGTCATCCCGTACATCGAAGGTGACGGGATCGGCGTCGACATTTCTCCGGTCATGATCGATGTGGTCGATGCGGCTGTGGAAAAGGCCTACGGCGGCAAGCGCAAGATCTCCTGGATGGAAGTATTCGCAGGCGAAAAGGCTACTCAGGTCTATGACCAGGACACCTGGCTGCCTGAAGAAACGCTGCAAGCCGTGAAAGAATATGTCGTATCGATCAAGGGACCTCTGACTACGCCCGTTGGCGGTGGTATCCGTTCGCTGAACGTTGCGCTGCGTCAGCAGCTTGATCTCTACGTCTGCCAGCGTCCGGTTCGGTGGTTCGAAGGTGTGCCGAGCCCGGTCAAGAAGCCTGGCGATGTGGACATGGTTATCTTCCGTGAAAACTCGGAAGACATTTACGCTGGTGTCGAATGGAAAGCCGGCACAGCTGAAGCAGAGAAGGTCATCAAGTTCCTGACCGAAGAAATGGGTGTCACCAAGATCCGCTTTACGGACATGTGCGGTATCGGCATCAAGCCGGTTTCCGAGGCAGGTACCAAGCGTCTGGTGCGCAAGGCACTGCAGTACGCAGTGGATAACGATCGTGATTCGGTGACCCTGGTCCACAAGGGCAACATCATGAAGTTCACCGAAGGCGCTTTCAAGGATTGGGGCTACGAAATCGCGCGTGACGAGTTCGGCGCCGAACTGCTCGATGGCGGTCCGTGGATGCAGTTCAAGAACCCGAACACCGGCAAGAACGTCGTTGTGAAGGACGTCATCGCCGATGCGATGCTGCAGCAGATTCTGCTCCGTCCCGCCGAGTACGACGTCATCGCCACGCTGAACCTGAACGGTGACTATCTATCGGATGCACTGGCAGCAGAAGTGGGTGGCATCGGTATCGCGCCCGGCGCCAACCTCTCAGACTCGGTCGCCATGTTCGAAGCTACCCATGGCACCGCGCCGAAATACGCTGGACAGGACAAGGTCAACCCGGGCTCGCTAATCCTGTCCGCGGAAATGATGCTGCGTCACATGGGCTGGATCGAAGCGGCAGATCTCATCATCAACGGTATGAACGGCGCGATCGCCAACAAAACCGTGACCTATGACTTCGAGCGTCTGATGGACGGCGCGACCTTGCGCAAGTGCTCCGAGTTTGGCCAGGACATCATCGCCAGCATGCGCTGAGCGATAGTAGGGTCAGAGCACGAAATGAAGCCGGCTTAAGCCGGCTTCATTGTGTAGACGCTACAGGGGTCGAAGGTGAGAAACGTCTGCAACTACTGTGCAGTCATCGCTTCCTCGCGGCTCGGGGACACGACTCTGGACTCGGCAGCCTGAATATTCACGGCATGCAGACCCTTCGGTCCCTGAATGATATCGAACTGCACAGGCTGGCCAGCCTTCAGTGTTCGATAACCATCCATCTGGATTGCCGAGTAGTGGGCAAAAAGGTCTTCACTGCGTCCGTCTGCTACGATGAAGCCGTAGCCTTTGGCGTTATTGAACCATTTGACCTTACCATTCTCCATTACAACATCCTCTGCTTATCCATGAAGGGTTTACCGAAAGTGGCTGCATGTTCAGACGTAAAACAGCATAGCCGACCTGTCATGCATCATTTACACTTTTTAACATTGAATCACCGTAAGTCAAGTTAGCCTCTGGCAAGCTGTGTACCAGTACGCAGTTTGCTGACAGGATGACTCCACATACCCTGCGACAAGCGAAGCTTGAAATGTTTCCAAAAATGAGAATTCTACTAACCTCGGGTCAGGGGCCTGACGAGCCCGGACGGGAAGAAGAGGATGGCCTGGCGCTTGAAACGAGCAAGCCGGAACTTAAGCCACCGCCTCGCTATCAGGTAGTTATGCTGAACGACGATTTCACTCCGATGGACTTCGTGGTAGAGGTTCTGGAAAGCTTCTTCCTATTGAATCGCGAAGCGGCGACCCAAGTAATGTTGAAGGTCCACACGGAAGGTAGGGCGGTTTGCGGTGTCTATACTCGGGATGTAGCTGAAACGAAGGCCGCACAGGTAAATGAGTACGCGAGGGAATGCCAGCACCCGTTGATGTGTCAGATACAGCGGGAAGCGTAACGAAGCGACTCTTGTCGCACTATGAGGTGGCAAAATGCTCAATAGAGATCTCGAGATCACCCTGAACCTGGCGTTCAAAGATGCGCGCAACAAGCGCCACGAATTCATGACCGTCGAGCACCTGCTGCTTGCTTTGCTGGACAACCAGGCTGCCGTCTCCGTCATGCGCGCCTGCGGAGCCGATCTGGAGCGTTTGCGCCGCGAACTGACCGAATTCATCGATTCCACTACGCCGCTGATCCCCAAGCACGATCACGAGCGTGAGACGCAGCCGACGTTGGGGTTCCAGCGGGTCCTGCAGCGCGCCGTTTTTCATGTGCAGAGCTCTGGCAAGGGCGAGGTCAGTGGAGCCAATGTGCTCGTTGCAATTTTCAGCGAGCAGGAAAGCCAGGCGGTCTTTTTCCTGAAGCAGCAGCAGATTGCGCGTATCGATATCGTCAATTATATCTCTCACGGCATCTCCAAGGTTTCTGGGGAATCCGAGCAGGCCCAGCCTGATCAGGAACCTATGGACGAAGAGGGTGGCGAGACCACCGCGGCGAACAATCCGCTCGAAAGCTATGCCAGCAACCTGAACGAGCAGGCGCGGCAAGGTCGTATCGATCCGCTGGTCGGTCGCGCGTCGGAAGTCGAACGAGTCGCCCAGATACTGGTACGTCGTCGCAAGAACAATCCGTTGCTGGTTGGCGAGGCGGGAGTGGGCAAGACCGCGATCGCCGAAGGGCTGGCCAAACGCATCGTCGATGGTGAAGTGCCGGACATTCTCGCTGAGGCAGTGGTGTATTCGCTGGATCTCGGTGCGCTGCTAGCAGGCACGAAGTACCGCGGCGATTTTGAAAAGCGTTTCAAGGCTTTGCTGAAGGCGTTGAAGAAGCGGCCCCAGGCGATCCTGTTCATTGACGAAATCCACACCATCATCGGTGCCGGTGCGGCTTCCGGTGGCGTCATGGATGCATCCAACCTGCTCAAGCCGCTGTTGTCTTCCGGCGAGTTGCGCTGCATCGGCTCGACTACCTTCCAGGAGTTCCGTGGCATCTTCGAAAAGGATCGTGCCCTGGCGCGTCGCTTCCAGAAGGTCGACGTGGTCGAGCCATCGATCGAGGACACCGTACAAATTCTCAAGGGTCTGAAAAGCCGATTCGAGGAGCATCACGGCATTCCCTATACGGACGAGGCGCTGAAAGTCGCCGCAGAGTTGGCGGCGCGATACATTAACGACCGTCATATGCCCGACAAGGCAATCGACGTGATTGACGAAGCCGGCGCCTATCAGCGACTCAAGCCGGTCGACGAGCGTGCAGAGCGTATCGACGTGGGCGAGGTCGAAGCGATCGTGGCGAAGATTGCGCGGATCCCGCCGAAGCATGTTTCCTCAAGCGACAAGGAGCTGCTGCAGAATCTTGAGCGCGACCTGAAACTCGTGGTATTCGGTCAGGACAACGCGATCGAAGCGCTATCCACGGCAATCAAGTTGTCTCGTGCCGGCCTCAAGTCGGCGGACAAGCCTGTCGGCTCCTTCCTGTTCTCGGGTCCGACGGGTGTCGGCAAGACGGAAGTCACACGTCAGCTGGCGAAGAGCCTGGGCGTCGAGTTGTTGCGCTTTGACATGTCAGAGTACATGGAACGGCACACCGTATCCCGGTTGATCGGTGCACCTCCAGGGTACGTTGGCTTCGACCAGGGTGGTCTGCTCACCGAGGCGATCAACAAGAGCCCGCACTGCGTACTGCTGCTCGATGAAATAGAGAAAGCGCACCCGGAGGTCTTCAACCTGCTCCTGCAGGTTATGGATCACGGGACGCTTACCGACAACAACGGGCGCAAGGCGGATTTCCGCAATGTGATCATCGTACTCACTACCAATGCCGGGGCCGAGTCGATGAGTCGTGCTTCGATCGGCTTCACCAAGCAGGATCACAGCACCGAC
>CAYZFU010000039.1:0-6836 GCA_964477725.1 uncultured Halopseudomonas sp. | reverse complement strand
ACGCGATGGAAGTGATCAAGAAAACCTTCACGCCGGAGTTCCGCAACCGTCTCGATACGATCATTCAGTTCGGTCGTCTGAGCCACGAAAGCATCAAGTTTGTGGTGGACAAGTTCCTCACCGAGCTACAGGCACAACTTGAAGACAAGCACGTGTTGCTGGATGTCGATGAGAGTGCGCGCGACTGGCTTGCCGAGCATGGTTACGATCCGCTCATGGGTGCACGTCCAATGGCCCGACTGATCCAGGACAAGATCAAGCGACCGCTGGCCGAGCAGATCCTCTTTGGCGAGCTCGCCGAGAACGGTGGCACAGTTCACGTCAGTCTGCGCGATGATGAACTGGTCCTGGATGTGATGGAAGAAGAGCTGGCCTGAGCAGACCGGCCCATTAATAAACCCGCCGATCGGCGGGTTTATTATGCGCCACGGCTACAGGGCGAAGCGTGCCCATACCGGAGCATGGTCAGAAGGCTTCTCCATGCCACGAATATCGTAGTCGATTCCCGCGTCAATGCAGCTGTCCACCAAGCCGCGGCTAGCCATGACCAGGTCGATCCGCAGCCCCCGTTTCGGCTCGGCCTCGAATCCACGGCTGCGGTAATCGAACCAGCTGAAGCGGTCGGTGACTTCCGGGTGCGTGCGACGGAACGTGTCGACCAGACCCCAATCCTTCAGTCGTTGCAGCCACTCGCGCTCTTCCGGGAGAAAACTGCACTTTCCGGTGCGAAGCCAACGACGTGCATTATCGGCGCCAATGCCAATGTCACAGTCTTCCGGTGAGATATTGATATCGCCCATGACGACCAACCGCGCGTCCGGGCTGAAATTTTTTTCGAGATGCGATTGAAGGTCAGCATAGAAACGCGTCTTGGCCGGGAACTTGACTGGATGGTCCCGGCTCTCACCTTGTGGAAAGTAACCGTTGAACACGATGACTGATTTGCCGTCAGGACCGGGCACTTCGGCAGAGATCAAGCGACATTGAGCTTCGGGAGTGTCGGTCGGCAGCCCCTTGGCCACCCAGCCTGGCTGATTTCGAGTCAGCAGCGCCACGCCGTAGTGGCCCTTCTGCCCGTGGAAATGCACGTGGTATCCCAGCGAGGCCACGTCATCATAAGGGAATGACGTATCGTCGACCTTGGTTTCCTGGAGTCCTATGACATCCGGATTATGGCGATCGACAATCTCAGCAAGCTGGTGAGGTCTCGCTCGCAAGCCATTGATATTGAAAGAAACGAATTTCATCATGGTCCTGTTTTATGGGTCAGTATCCGTCCAGGCCAGCGAAAGAAGAAAGGGGGACGATGCAGGGACGTCTGTAAGCGAATGTATCTGGCCCGGGCCGTTTCGCTTGCGCATGTTAGCATTTCACCTGCCAATTTGATGCCGGAATACAAAAACATGGCGCGTCCGTTACTCCTGATCAGCCTGCTCGCATGGTCGGCAGTCTGCCAGGCAGAGCTGGTGGTAGATGTCGAGCCTGCCAACGATAGAGTACGAGACAACATTCGTGCGTTCATCGGCGAAGTGGACGCGCCGGATCACCGCGCAATGTGGCGGCTGGCTCGGCACAGCCGAGAACAGGCGATCGATGCCGCGCGCGCCCTGGGCTACTACGATGTCACAGTCGAGCCAGAAGTTACTGGCCCGGAAGACGATCCGCGGCTGCGTCTTTCCGTTCAGCTTGGCAGGCCGGTACGTCTACGCGAAGTAACGGTCGCCATCGAAGGCGAAGGGAAGGGAACCGCTCCCTTTCGCGTCCCCGAGAGTGGCGAGTTGAGGCCCGGCGCTGTTCTGAACCACGGCAACTACGAGTCGCTCAAGACGCTCCTTTCGAACCAGGCGCTGCGCTACGGTTACTTTTCGGGGCAGTTCACCGAAAACCGGCTCGTCGTGAATCCTGATGCGCGCCACGCCGATATCCAGCTTCGCTACGACACTGGGCAGCGCTATCGCCTCGGCCAGGTACATTTTTCCGAGACGCCATTCAGTGATGATCTTCTGAACCGCATGGTGCTCTTCGAGCCCGGTGTCCCGTACGACTCGGATTTACTTGCTGCGCTGAACCGCGATCTGCTCGCCAGCGGTTATTTCGATACCGTGCAGGTAACCGCACCGACGGAGGAGGCCGAGGGTCTGCGGATACCGGTCCGAGTCTACCTGGAAGAGCGTGAGCCGAACTCACTGGGGCTTGGAGCCGGTTTTTCCACCGACGTTGGCCCGCGGCTTCGCGTTGACTGGCGGCAACATTATCTGAATGCGAAGGGGCACAGCCGCGGCGCGGAGCTGGAACTTTCAGCGCCTCGTCAGGAACTCACCGGTTTTTACCAGATTCCATTGACGCCGCCTCAGTTCAGCAACTTGCGCTTTTTCACTGGGCTCTTACGCGACACGGTCGAGGACGTCGATACGGTGAACTTCACCATAGGCGGATTGCACCAGAGGCGCCTCGACGACGGCTGGGAACGTGGAATCGGGCTGCGTCTGCTGCACGAAAGGTTCAGCATTGGCAATGACGATGACAACAGCACACTGTTGCTGCCGAGCATTTCGTTCCAGAAAATCCACAGCGACGGCAGCGTCGATCCGGCCAGAGGGTATAGCCTCAGATTCGAGCTCCAGGGAGCGAAAGAGGGACTCGTATCCGATATTGATCTGATACATGCCAGCGCTGCTGCACGAGGGTTGTATACGGTAAGGGAACGACACCGCATGCTTGTTCGGACACAGCTTGGCGGGATGGTTACCAGCGACTTTGACAGCGTCCCGCCTACGCTGCGTTTCTTTGCCGGTGGCGACCAGAGCGTACGGGGGTACGACTACCGGACGCTGTCGCCAGTCGACGCAACCGGTGAGCACATCGGAGGGCAGTATCTGGTCGCAGGCAGCCTGGAGTATCAATACGAGTTCATCGACAACTGGCGTGGCGCCGTATTCGTCGACCACGGCAATGCCATCGATTCGCTCAGCGACCCGCTCAAGACCAGCGTCGGTGTCGGCATTCGCTGGGTCTCACCGGTTGGTCCGATTCGGATCGACGTAGCCAAGTCGGTCAGTGATCCGGACGAGGGCTTCCGGATTCATTTCGCGATGGGGCCCGAGCTGTGATCTGGTTCCTGGTCAAGGTACTACTGCGCGGGTTGCTGATTCTCGCCCTGATCCCCATTGTGCTAGGTCTGTTGCTGACGAGCGAAGGCATAAATGGCTGGCTGATAGAGCGGATCGAGGATCTGGAGCCTCGACTTCAACTCGATCATACAGGCGGTACGGTGTGGGAAGGCCTGATGTTCGACCGCATCGTATGGCAGGACGATGGCATCAGCGTGGTAGTGAACGACGTTTCTTCCGATTGGGAAACACGTTGTCTCGCTGACCGACGCTTATGTATTGACCATATAGACATTGGCAGCATCGTGGTGCAAACCGATCCGGAGGCCGTGAGCGATGAGGATGAGCCGGCCGAAGACGGGCAGCCTGTCTCGCTGCCTGATATCAACCTGCCGATAGCGATTCAGCTGGATCGATTGCGTATCGGCAGCCTGACCCTGAACGACCAGGAGCCGCTACTTACTGAAGTCGTGCTTGTTGCCCGCATGCGGGATGACCGGTTGACCGTCACCGAATTCGTCGGCCGGGGCCCCGATCTGAGCTGGTCCTTGGACGGTGGGGTGCGCACTTCGGGCGACTGGCCTTTGATGGTTCGAGCAGACGTGGACGCTCCGCCAATCAACGAGCAGCCGCTTAACGCAAGCTTGCGGCTCGGCGGCAGTCTTGAGCGTCTCGCTATCGACTTGCGCACTCGGGGCTACGTCCAGGGAAGCCTCGAGGGTACCATCCAACCATTGGAGCCCGATCTTCCTTTGAGCCTTGAATGGCGGGGCGAGCCGTTCCTGGCGCTGGATACGCTTCCCGAAACGCTGATGCTCGAAGAGTGGCAGATCAACGCCGAAGGCAATCTGGATCAAGGAATCGATGTACGCGCCACGGCAAATCTGCCGGGCGAAGGAGGAGATGTCCGCCTGGCCCTCGACGCCATAGTACAACAAACCAGATTGCCGGAGCTGACGCTAAGATTATCCGTGGCCGACGAGCCCGAGCGACATCTTTCACTCGATGCAGTCGCGGAATGGGCAGAAGAACCGAGCGCTGATGCCACTCTGCTCATGGAACAGTTCCCCTGGCAGTGGCTGTACCCGGTCGAGACGGGTGAGCTGGAGGTCAATCGACTAGAGGCTGACGCCAGCTTGCGCGGTGAGGACTTTCGAGCGGAGCTGACGACGTCTCTCGCCGGCGTAGCCGGACAGCCGGCGACCATTACCCTGACAGCGCAAGGCACGCCTGAGCAGGTGACGCTGAGCAACCTGGACATTTCCACACCGGCTGGAAGCGCTCGCGGGCGAGCGGTGGTGGGGTTGGGAGAGGAGCTGAACTGGGACGCTCAGCTCCAGCTTGAAAACCTCGATCCCGGCGTGTTCGTTGCGGACCTGCCGGGCCGACTCAACGGTCCGGTAAGCAGTACCGGTCGCATCACCGATGACGGCCCCCGGTTCGAAGCAGACTGGAACCTTGAAGGAACGTTAAGGGAGCAACCGCTTAATCTCAGCGGCAGCCTGCAGAGCGAAGAGGGTACCTTCACCTTTTCTGACCTGATACTTCGTCAGGGACCTAACCGCATCACCGGCCAGGGCGCCTGGGGCGAGCGCATCGCTGCGGATCTGGATATCGACCTGAGCAATCTGGCAACGCTATGGCCGGGCTTGACCGGAACGCTCGAAGGTACGGTCAACGCCACTGGTGACCCGTCCGAGCCAACCGTGGTTCTACGCCTGGCAGGCAACGAACTTGGGTACGGCGAAATGGGCCTCGGCGAACTCACGGCCGACGGCACGATGACCCTTTCGGACGCGTTGCCTATGGATGTGTCGCTGCAGGCCAGCCGCATACGAACCGGCGAAACCTGGCTGGGCAACCTGACGCTTGATCTGGAGGGTGACAAGGCGCGCCATGCTCTCGAGCTGGGGCTGTCCGGCGGGCAGTTGGAAGCCGACACCAGAATCGTTGGCGGCCTCGATGACCAGTCATGGCAGGGTGCACTCGTACGCGGTGAGCTTGCCATCGAGGAGATGACCTGGCGGCTGGCTGAAGACGCAGCGATTCGTTACCAGCTCGAGCCCGGGCGACTCACGCTCGAACAACATTGCTGGACGCACCAGAGCGGACGTTTGTGCTTTGACGGGCAGCAACAGCTCCTGCCGGACCGTGACATCGATCTGGCCCTGGCCGACTTTCCGCTGTCTTCGCTGGAGCAATGGTTGCCGGAGGATCTGACATGGCTGGGCGATCTGAACGCTGATATCGATTTCAGCCAGACAGCCGGCGGGCAGCCGGTAGCCAACATCGTCGTCAGCAGTCGCGACGGCGTGATCACGGTCAGCAACCCCGAGCAAACGCTCGACTTCAACTACTCGAACCTCGAGTTCACCAGCGAACTGGATGCAGGGCAGGCGCGCAATCGGCTATTGCTGTCCGGCGAGACACTCGGTGATCTTGAGGTGCAGGCCAACGTTGAGGACCCTGCTGGAGAACAGCGGCTCTCTGGCAGCTTCAGTCTGGACGGGTTCAATCTGGATTTCCTGCAGCCCTTCCTACCCCAGGTAGAAACGCTCAACGCTGTACTACAGGGGCAGGGCGAACTCGGGGGAACCTTGACCGAGCCTCAGGTGAGCGGTGAAATCCTGGTGGAGGATGCCTTGATTGCCGGACCTGAGCTGCCGGTAAGCTTTGAAGGTCTGGATCTGCGGGTCGGTATCGAGGGGCAGACTGCGGACATAACCGGCAACTGGCGCAGTGGTGAAAACGGCGAGGGCAGCCTGACCGGACAGGTGGCATGGGGGCCGGAGCTGAATCTCTCGCTCACGCTTGCGGGTAGTGCGCTGCCAGTGATCGTTGCACCCTATGCGGAACTGATCGTCAGCCCCGATTTACGCGTTTCGTTGCAGGAAAACCGCTTGCGGGTGCGCGGGCGGATCGCTGTACCTGAGGGTAACATCACCATTCGTGAACTGCCCGAACAGGCGGTAAGGGTTTCCCCGGATGAAGTGATAGTTGGCGAAGAAGAGGCGGCCGAAGACGACTTGCCACTCGAGATCGACGCTCGGGTTCAGCTGGTCATCGGCGATCAGCTGCGTTTCTCGGGTTTCGGTTTGACCGGTCGACTGAGCGGGCGCATCCAGGTCGATGAAGAACTGACAGCCAATGGTGACCTGAACATTCTGAACGGGCGCTTCCGGCGGTTTGGCCAACGCTTGACCCTGCGTCGCGCGCAGATATTGTTCGCCGGTCCGATTAGCCAGCCGTTCCTCAATATTGAGGCCGTGCGCGAGGTCGACGACATCACTGCGGGCCTGCGCCTGACAGGCCGCGCCGAAGCCCCTCAGTCCGAGGTATTCTCCGAACCCGCCATGCCGCAGGAACAGGCCTTGTCATACCTGATTCTCGGCCGGCCGCTGGGGAGCGATAGCGGCGACAACAATATGCTGGGTCAGGCGGCTCTGGCGTTGGGCATGGCAGGCAGCGGGCCGGTGACGAGGAATATTGCCGACTCGCTGGGAATTCAGAACTTTCAGCTGGAAACCGAAGGCAGCGGTACCGAAACGCAGGTGGTCGCCGCTGGTTATCTTACGGATCGACTCAGCGTGCGCTATGGTGTCGGTGTGTTCGAGCCTGCCAGCCAGCTCGCGCTGCGATATGATCTGAGCAGACGTCTCTATCTGGAAGCCGTCAGCGGCTTGGCGAGTTCATTGGATTCCTTCTATCGTATCGACTTCTAGCGCA
>CAYZFU010000038.1:0-18994 GCA_964477725.1 uncultured Halopseudomonas sp. | reverse complement strand
GCCCACTTTCAGTTCTTTGACCGCGGCAGCCAGCTTCTCGGCGAACGCGTCGTATACCCCGTCCTGCACGTAGATACGGTTGGCGCACACGCAGGTCTGACCGGCATTGCGGTATTTGGAAATCATCGCACCTTCGACTGCGGCGTCGAGGTCCGCGTCGTCGAAGACAATGAAGGGCGCGTTACCGCCGCGCTCGAGGGACAGTTTTTTGAGCGTCGGCGCACATTGCTCCATTAGCTTCACACCGACCGCGGTGGAACCGGTGAACGACAGCTTGCGCACGATCGGGTTGGCGCACAGCTCGGCACCGACCTCTCTGGACTGGTCGACATCCGCCGGAATGACGCTGAACAGACCTGCCGGCAAGCCCGCTTCTTCTGCGAGTGCCGCCAGCGCCAGCGCGGAAAACGGCGTCTGCGGGGCTGGCTTGAGCACCATGGCGCAACCGGCCGCGAGCGCCGGGCCCACTTTGCGGGTGATCATGGCGGCAGGGAAATTCCAGGGCGTGATCGCCGCAGCAACGCCGATCGGCTCTTTCTGCACGATGATTCGCTTGTCCGGCTGATGACCGGGAATGACGTCTCCGTAGACGCGCTTGGCTTCCTCGGCGAACCATTCGAGGAAGGACGCAGCGTAGGCGACTTCACCACGGGCTTCGGCCAATGGCTTGCCTTGCTCGGCGGTCATGATGCGCGCCAGATCTTCCTGGTGCAGCATCATCAGCTCGTACCATTTGCGCAGCACTGCCGCACGTTCCTTCGCGGTGCGTTTGCGCCAGGCCGGCTGGGCTGCGTGCGCAGCGGAAATGGCACGCTCGGTTTCCGCGCGACCCATATTCGGCACGCTGCCGAGTCGCTCATCATTGGCTGGGTTGTGTATATCGGTCCGGGCGCCGCTGTCGGCTTCGCACCAGCGGCCATCGATATAGGCCTGCTGGCGGAACAGGGCGGGGGCGTTCAATTGCATGATGATCTCCGGCGGCGCAGACGTAACGCATTTGCTACAAGCGTGTTTGAAATATCAAACAATGCTATGCCGAGCGAGCGAATCAGGCAAGTGAAAGCAAACGTTGATAGCCGGCCGCAGTGCGGCCGGTCAGCAGGGAAGACCGATATGCAGAATAACGCCCCGCTTCAGGCCGCCGTTTCGCTGTCGAATAGTTCCGGCGTGCCGTGCTGATCGGCTTCCAGCAAACCGGCCACCCGCTGCAGGCTGGCCAGCAGCATCAACTGCTCCCAATCGGCGAGTTTGCCGAAACGATCAAGAAACTCCGACGGCAGCAGAGCTGGCTCGGCCTGGATCGCCGCGACGCCCTTGTCTGACAGTGCCAGGTGCACCTTGCGCTTGTCGCTCTTGCTGCGAATGCGCTGGAGCAACTCTCGGTTCTCAAGGCGGTCAATGATAGTGCTCAGGGTCGCTTGCGAAACGCTGACCTGCTTGGCGAGATCGCCCAGGGTGCCTTCGCCCATGGCTTTGATGCTGTGCAAAATCAACAACTGGATCGGGGTTAGCCCGCTATGGCGGCCGAGCCGCTTGGCGTGAATCTCGCTGGCGCGTTGCAGCCGGCGAAGGGCGAGGTAAAGGTCGTGCATCATGTGCATAGTCTGCTCCCGGCAAGGCACCCAACGAAGGGTTGCATTTTGCCACACACTCTAAATATTCCAGTAATAAATAGATATCTCCTGGCCAGCACGGAAATATCGCTACGCGCTCAAATACAACGGGCTCCCTGCGACGCATCTTGGCAAAATGCTACACCATCGTTACTTTGACATCAAAGTATTTGGCGTTTAGATTGTTCGCCAACTGATCAGTCGCTTGATGATCAACCCGAACTTGAAAGGATAAGCAAACATGTGTGGACTAGCAGGTGAGTTTCGCTTCGACGGTCGCCCCGTCGATATGGGTGCGCTGGACCGAACCACGCACCACATGACGCAGCGCGGCCCGGATAGCGCCGGGCTTTGGTCGCATGGACCGATCGGCTTCGGCCATCGTCGACTGAAAATCATGGATCTGGCCGAAGCATCGGGCCAGCCGATGGTCGACGCCGAGCTCGGTCTGTCGATGATTTTCAACGGTGCGATCTATAACTATCCACAGCTGCGCGCCGAACTCGAAGGTCTGGGCTACCGCTTCTTTTCCGGCGGCGATACCGAAGTCTTGCTCAAGGGATATCACGCCTGGGGTGAGAAGTTGCTGCCGCGCCTGAACGGGATGTTTGCGCTGGCCATCTGGGAGCGCGATGCCAATCGTCTGTTCCTGGCACGGGATCGCCTCGGCATCAAACCTTTGTACCTGAGCCGTACCCGGCAGCGTCTGCGCTTTGCCTCCAGCCTTACTGCGATCCTTCAGGGCGGCGATGTGGATACCTCGCTCGATCCGGTGGCGCTGAATCACTATATGTCATTCCATGCGGTGGTCCCGGCGCCCCGTACCATCCTCAAAGGCGTACAGAAGCTACCGCCGGCACACTGGATGCGTATCGAAGCAGACGGTAGCGAACAGACCGGCTGCTGGTGGGATCTGCCCTACGGCGCCCGCGATGACGAGAAGGACCTGTCCTTCGATGACTGGCAGGATCGTGTACTCGATGCGCTGCGCACCTCGGTCAAGCGCCGTAACCTGGCTGCTGTCGATGTGGGCGTGCTGCTTTCCGGCGGCGTTGATTCGAGCCTGCTGGTGGGCCTGCTGCGCGAAGCCGGCGCAGAAAAGCTGCAGACATTTTCCATCGGCTTTGCCGACGTCAACGGCGAAGCTGGCAACGAATTCAAGTACTCGGATCTGATCGCCGAGCATTTCGGCACCGATCATCACCAACTGATGATTCCCGAGCAGGAAATCCTCTCCGAGCTGCCCTATGCGTTCAAGGCGATGAACGAGCCGATGGTCAGCCATGACAACATCGCCTTCTTCCTGCTGTCTCGCGAAGTATCCAAGCACTGCAAGGTGGTGCAAAGCGGCCAGGGCGCCGACGAAATCTTCGCCGGCTACCACTGGTATCCGAAGGTAGACGAGGCCAGCGACCCGGTGCGCGCCTACCAGGAAGCGTTCATGGATCGCAGCTTCGACGAGTATCGCCAGACCGTGATGCCGCAGTGGGCTCAGGAAGACTACGCCGGCCAGTTCATTCGCGATCACTTCGCCCAGCCAGGCGCCAGCAGCGGTCTGGACAAGGCGCTGCGTCTGGATACCACGGTGATGCTGGTCGATGACCCGGTCAAACGCGTGGACAACATGACCATGGCGTGGGGTCTGGAGGCGCGTGTTCCGTTCCTCGACCACGAAGTGGTCGAACTGGCCGCCCGCGTTCCCGGTCGCTTCAAGCTGCCGGACGAAGGCAAATACGTGCTCAAGGAAGCCTCGCGCAAGGTCATCCCGGCGGGCGTGATTGACCGACCCAAAGGCTACTTCCCGGTTCCGGGTCTCAAGTACCTGGAAGGCAGCACGCTGGAATGGGTGCGCGAAGCACTGACCAGTGAGCGGGCCCGAGCGCGCGGGCTGTTCAATCCGGATTACGTCGAGAAACTGCTAAGCGATCCGAAGAGCCACATAACGCCACTGCGCGGATCGAAATTGTGGCAATTGGCCGTCCTCGGACTCTGGCTGGACGCACACGGGCTGTGACAAAAGGGCGGGCACTTTGCCCGCCACGCATGGTCAGGATGGCTGACAGCCTGAACACATGCGACGCCCGATACACCCCATCCCAGGCCGTTCGATCAGCATTCCAACAGGTGAGGACGACCCGACATGACCAAACACCAACCCTCCGATCAGCACCGGCTGATGCGCGGCCAGGCGCCCACGTATGAGGGGCTCCGTGCCGGACATGCCCAACAGGGCATGGACAACGGCCTGCGCCCGAACGTGATGCTGCAGTGCGGCTGGGGTCGGCTGCTGGTCGGACACACCTTCGCCGACAACGAAGTGCTGGCCAACACGCTTCTTGACGAGAAACCCGGCGAGCGGGACATTGCGCTATACGTTGCTGACCCCCAGGTAGTGTTGTCGTACGCTCCGCAACAATTGTTTCTCGACCCTTCGGACACGCTGAGACTGTGGTTCAGCGACTACCGTCCACCGCATAACGGTGTACGGGGCTTCATGATCCGCCGTCCGCAGGACGACGACGACTGGACGGCAATCAATGCGCTGTACGGCGCTGCAGGCATGGTCAAGGTCGACCCTGAGCGGATCACGCCGCGGGACAAGGGCGGTCCGAGCTACTGGCTGGCAGAAGACGAAGACACCGGCGATATCATCGGCACCGTGATGGGGCTCAACCATCAGCGCGCCTTCGATGACCCGGAGCGCGGTTCCAGCCTGTGGTGTCTGGCGGCGGACGCCAGCACGCCGCGCCAGGGCGTAGGCGAGGCGCTGGTGCGGCATCTGGTGGAATATTTCATGAGTCGCGGCTGCGCCTATCTGGACCTGTCGGTGATGCACGACAACAAGCAGGCCAAGGCGCTGTATCGCAAGCTCGGCTTCCGCAAGCTGCGCACCTTCACCATCAAGCGCAAGAACACCATCAATCAGTCGCTGTTCATCGGCCCGGACACCGACAAGGAACTCAATCCCTATGCCCGGTTGATCACCCGCGAGGCCCGCCGGCGCGGCATCGAGGTCACCATCGACGATGCCGAAGCCGGCATGTTCACCCTGACCCAGGGCGCACGGCGCATCCGTTGTCGCGAATCGCTATCGGACCTCACCAGCTCGGTAAGCATGACGTATTGCCAGAGCAAGCACCTGACCCACCGTACGCTGGAACGAGCGGGGCTCAGCACGCCGGGTTTTCGCGTCGCTAGCGATCCCGAGAGCAACGCTGCCTTTCTGCAAGAGCACGGCTCGGTCGTGGTCAAGCCAAACAACGGCGAACAGGGCAAGGGCATCTCCATCGATATTCGTGACCCTACGGAAATGGCTGAAGCCATTGAAGCCGCACGGCACTTCGATAGCGAGGTTTTGCTGGAGAGTTACCATCCGGGCGAGGACCTGCGCATCCTGCTCATCAACTATCAGGTGGTCGCCGCGGCGATCCGTCGGCCGGCGGAGATCCGCGGCGATGGCAACCGTACCATCGCCCAACTGATCGAACGCCAGAGCCGCAAGCGCCAGGCGGCTACCGGCGGCGAAAGCCGCATTCCGATGGACGACGAGACGCGCCGCACGGTGGAAGCACAAGGTTATTCGATGGACGACGTGCTGCCGTCTGGCGAGCAGATGTTCGTCCGTCGCACGGCCAACCTGCATACTGGCGGCGTGCTGATCGACGTAACCGACGAACTGCATCCGCGCCTACGCGACGATGCGATAAAGGCAGCGGAGCTACTGCAGATTCCGGTGGTCGGCCTGGACTTTCTGGTGCCCGCGGTCGATCAACCGGAATACGTGATCATCGAAGCAAACGAACGGCCCGGGCTGGCCAATCATGAACCCCAGCCCACAGCAGAGCGATTCATCGATCTGCTGTTCCCGCTCAGCCGTACCAACCCATGAGCGGAGACCAACGGAGGTACGCAATGACTCACGCGCACACGGGGCCGGATATGGCCTATCTTGAGCGCACGTTGCTGGAAATGCTGGCAATCCCTTGCCCGACCGGCTTCACCGACGGCGTTGTACGCTACGTCGCCGAGCACCTGGACGCCATGGGCGTCCCTTATGAACTGACCCGCCGCGGCACCATCCGCGCCACCCTGAAGGGCAAGCGCCCTTCGCCGGACCGGGCCATCGCCGCACACCTGGACACGATTGGCGCCATGGTTCGCGGGATTAAGGAAAACGGTCGTCTGGAACTCTCACCAATTGGACACTGGTCCAGCCGCTTCGCCGAAGGCAGCCGGGTAAGCATTTTCGGTGACAACGGCTGCATGAGGGGCAGCGTGCTGCCGCTGATGGCATCCGGGCACGCCTACAACGAAGGCGTCGACACCCTGCCGGTCAACTGGGATACCGTGGAGCTGCGCATCGACGCGCATACGACCAGCCGCGCCGAGACGCTCGAACTGGGGATCAACGTCGGCGACTTTGTCGCGTTCGATCCGCTGCCCGAATTCACCGAGAACGGCTACATCAGCTCACGTCACCTCGACAACAAGGCCGGCGCGGCCGTTTTGCTGACGGCGATCAAACAGGTGGTCGACCGTGGGGAGCTGCTAGCGGTCGACTGCCATCCGATCTTCACCATCACCGAGGAAACCGGGACCGGTTCTGCCGGCGCGCTGCCCTGGGATGTGAGCGAGTTCGTCGGGGTGGATATCGCGCCCTCCGCGCCGGGCCAGAGCACGCACGAGCGCTGCGTGACGCTGTGCATGCAGGATTCCGGCGGGCCTTATGACTATCATCTGACCCGGCATCTGCTGAGCCTGTGCCACCGTGACGAGATCCCGGTGCGCCGCGATCTGTTCCGCTACTACCACAGCGATGCCGAGTCGGCGATCCGTTCCGGTACCGACACCCGCATCGCGCTGATCGGCTTCGGCACCGATGCCACGCACGGCTATGAACGCACGCACCGAGACAGCCTCGAAGCATTGACCCGGCTGCTGGTGGCTTATGTCTACAGCCCGCCGATGTTCGAGCACGACGAACGCACTGACCCGCCGCTGGAAAACTTCCACGGCCAGCTGTCCCCGGATGCCGTAACCGGAAACGAAACCGTTCTACCGCCGCTCGAAGAGGTCTTCGCCTCCGAAACACACGAGCCAGAACGCCATATCGAAAAGAAGGACTGAGCCGGCCGTCGCCGGAAAAGGAAAATCTGCCTGATGAAATGCCGCCTGACCATCGTGTTTCCGCTGCTCGCACTGAGCGCCGCAGCCTCGGCTCAAACCGACTCCCGGATACTGAGCCTTCCGGCTCAGGTCGTGCTCGGTAGCGAACGCTCCGAAAACGACATCCGCCTGCCCCTGGCCCGCGACACCGTCAGCGGTGATCGTCTGCAACCGCAGACGCTTGGCGCCAACGTGTCCGAGGCCCTGCAACGGGTACCCGGCATCGTCGCGCTGAACCGGCAGAACTATGCACAGGATCTGCAGATTTCCTCGCGCGGTTTCGGCTCGCGGGCGCAGTTTGGCGTGCGTGGCGTACGCCTGGTGCAGGACGGCATTCCACTGACCATGCCCGACGGGCAAGGCCAGCCGGCACTGTTCGATCTCGATTCGCTGCAGCGCATCGAAGTGCTGCGCGGCCCATTGGCCGCGTTGTATGGCAATGCATCCGGCGGCATCGTGCAGGGTTTCACTGGCGAAGCGCCGTTCTACCCGACGCTGGAGAACCGCACGGCGATCGGCAGCGGCGGTCTGTGGCGCTCGCGCCTGCGGTATGGCGGCCAGCACGGCCCGCTGAACATCCAGGCCAATGTTTCGCGGCTTGAGACCGATGGTTACCGCGATCAGAGCGAAACGCGCCGCGACCTGGCCAACCTGCGCCTGGGCTGGGACATCGACGACGCCTCCAGCCTGACCCTGCTGATCAACAGCCTTGACCAGCCGGAAACGCAGGACCCGCTCGGGCTGACCGAGACAGCGCTGCGCGAAGACCGACGGCAGTCGGTGAGTAATGCTTACCGGTTCAACACACGCAAGACCGTACGCCACAACCAGGCCGGACTGAACTACCAACGGCGCCTGGCCAATGACGATGAGATCACCGTCATGCTTTACGGCGGCGAGCGCTACGTGCAGCAGTACCTTGCCTTCCCCGGCAGTGGCGAGTTCGCTGGCGGTGGCGTGATCCAGCTCGACCGAACCTTTGGCGGAGGCGAGATCGGCTGGCAGCGCCAGAGCCAGGCATTCGGTCTGCCGGTCGAACTGGCAGCTGGCCTGACTTACGATTACCAGGGCGAGGACCGGCTCGGCTTCGTCAACGAACTCGGGGTCAAGGGTGCGCTGCAACGGGATGAATTCAACCGCGTCGACGGGCAGGACGCCTATTTCATCACCACCTGGACCCTGGCGCCGAAATGGACCATGACCGCGGGGCTGCGTCATAGCCAGGTGGAATTCGAATCCGAAGACGATTATTTCAGCGATGGCAACGATGACAGCGGCAGCGTCCTGTTCGAGCAGACCAATCCGGCGCTCGGCCTGAGCTATCAGTGGACACCGACCCTGAGCGTCTACGCTGCAGTGGGCCAGGGCTTCGAGACGCCCACGGCACAGGAACTGGCCTACCGACCCGAAGGCAGCGGACTCAATTTTGCCCTGTCTCCCGCACGCTCGCTCAACAGCGAGGTTGGGCTGAAGCTGCGTCAGCAGCGCACCTCGGTCACTGCGGCGGTGTTTCATACCAGTGTCGATGACGAGATCGTTACCGGTCCGGATCAACTGGTCACCGAGCGCTCCACCTATGCCAATGCCGCCGAGTCCACCCGCAAGGGAATCGAACTGGCTGTCGAGCAGCGCTTTGATTACGGCGTCAGCGCGTACGCCGCATATACCTATCTGCAGGCGCGGTTCGATCGCTACAGCACGGCGCAAGGCGGCGACCTGTCCGGCAACGAGCTGCCCGGCGTGCCCCGTCACAGCCTGTTCGCAGAACTGGCCTGGCAGCCGCCAGGCACCGGCTTTACTACTGCAATCGAGGCGCAAAGCCTGAGCGAGCGCTACGCCAACGACACCAACGAAGACCAGGCGGCGGGTTACGCCGTGTTCAACTGGCGCGCAGCCTACCGTCATGACCTGGCCGGCTGGGCGGTGGAGCCCTTCGTCCGAGTGGATAACCTCGGCGACAAGCAATACATCGGCTCACTCATCGTCAACGGACCTGGCGGACGCTTCTACGAGCCAGCGCCGGAGCGCAACTGGCTGGCCGGGTTGAGTCTGCAGTACCAGTGGCGCTGACGCGCCATCGATCTCGTAACGCTCAGGACTGAGCCACTCAGCGCGGCTCGTGAATCGGGCAGCCGTTGTGCTCGGCGCGAAAGCCGGCTGACATTTCGTAAGCGGGTTTACGCGCTCGCATGATTCCGCCCAGCGGACGATGGGCGGCCAACCCGTGCCATGGACTGAATGACATACCGTCGTCGATGCGCGCCGAGCGCTCCTCGGACCACGCCTGCTGCGGCGCGGCGCGAATGTGGCCAATGGTAATGAAGGGGCTTTCCTCTTCCGACCACTGCACTGTGGCATCCTCGATCGGCATGCGTTCGATGTCGGTTGCCAGCTGCACCCGCACTGCCCAGGTCCCGCCATGCCGGGCGAAGTGCGCGGTAACGGCGTCGCGTAGCGCATTGGGCTGGTCTTTCATATCCAGCGGCTGGTCGGTCAGCGCTACGAGTTCAGGCGAAACCGGCAGCACGCTGAGCTTGGCGAAGTACGGCCCCCATAACAGGGGCACCACGCTGTAAAAGGTTTCACCGAGCAGATTGGACACCGGATGGCCGCCCATGCCCTTGAGCGTCGCGCTTTCACCACCCGCCTTCTCGATCACAGACTCGGCTCCGCGCAACACCGCAGACAATGCCTGCTTCGCCTTGGGCGCGCGATCGGTGGTCTTAGCCAAAAGCTTCAGCGACTTCAGAAAGGCTTTGGGGTCGGGCGCGATGAACACCGGTGCATTGACCAGAACGAAATCTTGCGTCGAAGCGTTTTCACTTCCGGGCAACCGGTCGCCTTCGACCTGCATGACCTTGATCGCCAACCCGCGCGGCGTGGATACCTTGTCGTCGAGGATGTCGCCGGGGTTGGTCGAAAAGCGCATGACCACTGGCCGCGTTCCGCCCTGTGCAAAGGCGCCCTGGGCCAGCTCAGCAGGCAGGTCCTCGGCGATGGTCAGATCGGCTTCGAGCAGGCCATGACTCTTGGCGTGCACGCTGCGTATCGCATGGCCACCGTCGGCGTAGGTGGTTTCGAGAATGCTGTGCAATGCGTCGATAATGCCTTGATTGGTTTCGGCTTCGTCATCAGCCAGCTGTTCGAAATGCGTTTGAAACTGAAGCGGACGGATCGGCAATGCGGCCATTCGGTTATCTCCACTGTTCAGCGCGACCGCGACAGGCGGGCGCGATGCGATAAGAAGTGGACCGGGAGGCTTACTGACCGTTCGGTTCTGCAGGACGGTCGGTTGCCTGCAGTTCGCTGAACGCACCACGCCGCCAGGCCAGCAGCACAAAGCCCAGCGCGCCGACCGCCATCAGCCCCGGCAGCGCGTGGCTGCTCAGCCATTCGCTGGCGGCGCCGGTAGATAGTGGACCAAGCAGGCAGCCCACGCCCCAAAGCAGAGCGATATGCGCGTTGGCGCGGACCAACGCGTCGTCGCGATAGCGCTGGCCGACCAGAATCAATGACAGGGTATAGAGCCCTCCGGCACTCGCCCCGAACAGGACCAGCACCGGCCAGATCAAAGGCGTTTGCAGCAGCACCGGCAGCGCCAGGCTGCTGCCTACCAGCACCAGACCGCATGCACGATATAGTGCGGTGCGCGAGAACCTGTCTGCCAGCCAGCCGATTGGCACCTGTAGCACGGCGTCCCCCACCACCACGGTACTGACCATGATCAGCGCCAGCGCCTGAGGGAAACCTTCACGCAGGAAATAAACCGGCAGGAGCGTCAGCGTCATTGCCTCGAATGCGGCGAACAGCATGATCGCCCAGGCCACGGCGGGCAGGTTGCGCACAAAGGTGAAGATTCCCTGGCTGTTGGCACTTTGCGCATCGACACGCGGCGCGCCATCGACCATGAACAGCAGGATGAAGCCGAGTCCGAGCAACCCGACCGACAGCCAGAACCCGGTATCCGCCTCGGTGCCGATCAGGCTTAGCAGGAGCGGGCCGCATAGCTGGCTGACTGCGAAGGCGCTGCCGTACACCGCGACCAGACGACCGCGAAGACGATCTTCGACCAGCTGATTGATCCAGCTTTCGCCCAGCACGAAGGTAACGGTCAGCGACACGCCGAGTAGCAACCGCAGCAGCAACCAGACCGAATAGCTTGGCCACAGCGCAAGCAGGATGACCGAAGCCGCGCTGAGCAGCATCACCGCACGCATGCAGCGCTCCGAGCCCAGCCAGCCGGCCAGCGTGCCGGTAATCTTGGCGCCAACCAGCACACCAATCGCCGGCATCGCGGCCATCACGCCTATGGCAAAGGCGTCGTATCCCCAGGCATCCAGACGCAGCGAGACCAAGGGCAAGGTAATCCCCATGGCCAGCCCGACGATGACCACCGCCGCGGTAACGATGAGGTAGGTACCCCAGCGCATGGCTAGAGTTTGATCCAGGTCGCCTTGATCTCGGTGTACTTGTCGAAGGCGTGCAACGACTTGTCGCGGCCGTTGCCGGATTGTTTGAAGCCGCCGAATGGTGCGGTCATGTCGCCGCCATCGTACTGGTTGACCCAGACACTGCCGGCCCGCAGCGCCTTGGCTGCACGATGGGCTCGTGAAAGATCGCTGGTCCATACCGCTGCGGCGAGGCCATAGACGGTATCGTTGGCAATGCCGATGGCTTCATCGAACGTATCGAAGCTGATCACCGACAGTACCGGACCGAAGATTTCCTCGCGGGCAATGCGCATATGATTGGTGACGCCATCGAACAACGTCGGCTCGACGAAGAGACCGCCTGTGTCCTGCATGACCCGGTGCCCGCCGAGCTTGAGCGTCGCGCCGTCGGCCTGCCCGGCTTCGATATAGCGCATCACCGTCTCGATCTGCGTGGTATCGACCAGCGCACCGACTGTGGTCGCCGGGTCGAGCGGATGGCCTGGCTGCCAGTTGGCTTTCAGTGCAGCCACGACTTTCTCGACGAAGGCATCCTTGATCGACGCTTCTACGAGCAGCCGCGACCCGGCGGTGCACACTTCGCCCTGGTTGAAGGCAATGGCGCTGGCTGCTGCCTGCGCCGCTGCGTCCAGATCCGGTGCGTCGGCAAACACGATGTTCGGGCTCTTGCCTCCGGCTTCAAGCCAGACACGCTTCATGTTCGACTCGCCGGCATAGATCATCAGTTGCTTGGCAACCCGGGTCGAGCCGGTGAATACCAGCGTGTCGACATCCATATGCAGCGCGAGCGCCTTGCCGACGGTATGACCGTAGCCCGGGAGCACGTTGAGCACGCCTGCGGGAATACCAGCCTCGATTGCCAGCTGCGCTAGACGAATCGCTGTCAGTGGGGATTTCTCGGAAGGCTTGAGGATGACCGAATTACCGGTCGCCAGTGCCGGGCCGAGCTTCCAGCAGGCCATCAGCAGCGGGAAGTTCCATGGGACGATCGCTGCCACCACGCCTACCGGCTCGCGCGTGACCAGGCCCAGCTCATCGTGGGCGGTCGCAGCGACTTCGTCATAAATCTTGTCGATTGCCTCACCACACCAGCGCAGGGCGCGCGCCGCCGCGGACATGTCGACGGCCAGCGCGTCGCTGATCGGCTTGCCCATGTCGAGCGTTTCCAGCAGCGCCAGCTCCTCAAGGTTCTGCTCGATCAGGTCGGCCAGGCGGATCATCACTTGCTTGCGCTGCGCTGGTGCCTGGCGCGACCAGACGCCGGAGTCGAATGTCTGGCGTGCCGCGCTCACCGCCTGGTCGGCGTCGGCCTGCCCACAGCTGGCCACCTGGCACAGTACTCGGCTATCGATGGGGCTGATGCAATCGAAGGTTTCGCCGGTCTGCGCTGGCTGGTAGCCTCCGTTGATAAACGCCTGCCCCTGCAACTGCAGGCTTGCCGCGCGCTGTTGCCAATCTGCCAGAGTCGATGTGCTTGCCATACCATGCCTCGCGGAACGCCGAATGGCGTCGTCAGTAGTGGATGAAGATGCGAACACAGTAGACAGCGACTACATTAAATTCAATATTTTTGACAGCTGAGAAGTTATCAGCCTTTTTCGTTTGTTATTTTTGACATAGACTCGACTACATTCTTCCTCAACTGCACGGTCTCATCCGGGAAGGTCTCATGAACAGCTTGCCGCAATCCGCCAGCGCTCCGTCGACTCAGGGTCTCGATGAGTTCTGGATGCCCTTCACCGCCAACAGGCAGTACAAGGCGCGCCCGCGTCTGCTGGAAAGCGCCGACGGCATGTATTACACCGACACCGAGGGGCGCAAGGTGCTCGACGGTACCTCCGGCCTGTGGTGTTGCAACGCTGGTCACGGCCGCAAGGAAATTTCCGAGGCGGTAGCGCGGCAGATCAGCAAGATGGATTTCGCCCCGACCTTCCAGATGGGCCACCCGCTACCTTTCGAGCTGGCCGAGCGACTGGCCGAGATCACGCCTGAAGGCCTGGACCGGGTGTTCTTTACCAACTCCGGTTCCGAATCGGTCGATACCGCGCTGAAAATCGCACTCGCCTACCACCGCGCGCGCGGACAAGGCACCCGCACCCGCTTCATCGGCCGTGAACTCGGCTATCACGGCGTGGGCTTCGGTGGTATTTCCGTCGGCGGCATGGTCAACAACCGCAAGGCCTTCGGCGCACAACTGCCCGGTGTCGATCATCTGCCGCATACCCTCGCCCTGGAGCGCAACGCGTTCACACGTGGCCTGCCGAAGCATGGCGCTGAACTGGCCGAGCATCTGGAGAAGATCGTTACCCTGCACGGCGCGGAAAACATCGCTGCGGTGATCGTCGAACCCATGTCCGGCTCCGCCGGAGTGATCCTGCCGCCGCAAGGCTACCTCAAGCGTCTGCGCGAGATCGCTTCGAAGCACGGCATCCTGCTAATTTTCGACGAAGTGATTACCGGCTACGGCCGCATGGGCGAGGCTTTCGCCGCGCAGCGTTGGGACGTGACGCCGGATATCATGACCACGGCGAAAGGGCTGACCAACGGCGCCATTCCGATGGGGGCGGTGTTCGTCAACCGCGAGATTCACGACGCGCTGATGCACGGCCCTGATCACGTTATCGAGTTCTTCCACGGCTACACCTACTCCGGTCACCCTGTGGCCGCCGCGGCTGCATTGGCCACGCTCGACATCTATCAGCGTGACGGCCTGCTGACCCGCGCGCGTGAGCTGGAGGTGTACTGGCAGGAAGCGCTACACAGCTTGAACGGCCTGCCGAACGTGATCGATATCCGCAACGCCGGCCTGGTCGGCGCGGTACATCTGGCCAGCCGCGAAGGCGCGCCGGGCACGCGCGGCTATGACGTGTTCGAAAACTGCTACTGGGAAGGCGACGTGATGGTTCGCTGCACGGGCGACATCATCGCCATGTCACCGCCCCTGATTACCGAAAAGACCCATATCGACCAACTGGTCGAGACATTGGGCAAAGTGATAAAGCGCACCCAGTAAATCGTTCACGGGAAATGCGTGCCGGCGTGATGGTGAACCACCGCTTCCGGACACGCAGCAAGTACATCCATGTAGCTCGGCGGTGGCATCCATGCCACCGACGGTCCGAAAGCGGTGATTCCCCATTCCGCTCAACGGGCCGTGCATCGAGCAGACTTCAAACACGGAAGCTGACAATCTATGACTCTGCAACAGACCCACTACATCAACGGCCAGCGCACCGCGCCCAGCGCCCGCACCCAGACCACTTACGAACCCTCGACCGGCGAAGCACGCGGTGAAGTCTCGCTGGCGAGCGTGGGCGAGGTGGAGCAGGCCATCGCAGCCGGCAAGCAAGCGTTCCCCGCCTGGGCAGCAACCACACCGCTGAATCGCGCACGCATCCTGTTCAAATTCAAGGCGCTGCTGGAAAGCCACGCCGACGAGCTGGCCGAGCTGATCACCCGCGAACACGGCAAAGTATTCGACGGTGCCAAGGGCGAGCTGACCCGCGGTCTGGAAGTCGTCGAGTTTGCCTGCGGCATTCCGCATCTGCTCAAGGGTGAACACACCGAGCAGGTCGGCGGCGGCGTCGATGCCTGGTCGGTCAACCAGCCGCTGGGCGTGGTGGCCGGTATTGCGCCGTTCAACTTCCCGGCCATGGTCCCGATGTGGATGTTCCCAATCGCCATCGCCTGCGGCAATACCTTCATCATGAAGCCATCGGAGAAAGATCCCAGCGTGCTGCTGCGCCTGGCCGAGCTGCTCAGCGAAGCTGGCCTGCCGGATGGTGTGTTCAACGTGGTCAACGGCGACAAGGAAGCAGTCGATGTGCTGCTCACTCACCCGGATATCCAGGCGGTGAGCTTCGTCGGCTCCACGCCGATCGCCGAATACATCTACACCAAGGGTTGCGAGCACGGCAAGCGCGTGCAGGCGCTCGGCGGGGCGAAAAACCACATGCTGGTGATGCCTGATGCGGACCTGGATCAAACAGTTAACGCACTGATGGGCGCCGCCTACGGCAGCGCAGGCGAGCGCTGCATGGCGATCTCCGTCGCGGTAGCCGTGGGTGACGAGGTAGCCGATAAGCTGGTTGCCGCGCTCAGCCCGAAGGTCAAGGCATTGAAAATCGGCGATGGCATGAGCCCTGGCATGGAAATGGGTCCGCTGGTTTCGGCCCAGCATCTGCAGAAAGTCAAAGGCTTCGTCGACCAGGGCGTCAGCGAAGGTGCGGAGCTGGTCGTGGACGGTCGCGAAACCAAGGTGCCCGGATTGGAAAGCGGGTATTTCATGGGCGGCTGCCTGTTCGACAAGGTGCAGCCGGAGATGACCATCTACCGCGAGGAAATCTTTGGCCCGGTGCTGTGCATCGTCCGCGTCCCGGATTTCGCCACCGGCGTGAAGCTGATCAATGATCACGAATATGGCAACGGTACAGCGATTTTCACCCGTGATGGCGATGCGGCTCGCCAGTTCTGCAATGTCATTCAGGTCGGCATGGTTGGCGTGAACGTACCGATCCCGGTGCCCATGGCCTTCCACAGTTTCGGCGGCTGGAAGCGCTCGCTGTTTGGTCCGCTGCACATGCATGGTCCGGACGGGGTTCGCTTTTATACCAAGCGCAAGGCGATAACCTCGCGCTGGCCGACCGGAATTCGTTCGGGTGCCGAATTTGTAATGCCGACGATGAAATGACGCCGTCAAGCCGGCCCATGCGCACCAGCAGGCCGCCGATAAGCTGAGCAGGTCCGGCGGAGGGGGCAGTTCTGCTGGGCCGCCTGTCGGAAGCTGAGCCTGGGCTCGGCCTCGCTATCGCGGCGATGACGCCGCTCCCACTATCAACCGAGCGGTATGCCACAGCCCCGTGGGAGGCGCGACCCGCGGCGACCAGCTCGGCATCGCTATCGCGGCGAGGACGCCGCTCCTACCCCAACCGAGCGGTAAGCCACAGCCCTGTGGGAGGCGCGACCCGCGGCGACTGATTTGGCCTCACTATCGCGGCGAGTCGCCGCTCCTGTACCCAACCGAGCGGTAAACGCGGACCGTCACGCGTCGAAAACACCATGGTCTAAACGTGACCAAGCGGTTACAGTCTGCGTCAGCATATGCATCGAACCCACAATACATGCCCAGGCTGATGATCCCTGCGATCCCGATCCGGTAACCGTATCGACGGTCGTCAGCACTCGTTCCAAGCGGAGCAAGGGTACTGCCAGGAGTCTTGCGAAGATGTCGCGTCTGCCCGTAATCGTCGGCTTCGGTGGCTATAACGCCGCCGGCCGCAGCTCGTTTCACCATGGATTCCGTCGCACTGTGCTGGAGTCCCTTCCGGCTACCGAGCGCCAGGAAACACTGGCCGGCCTGGCGGTGATGATGAAACTGGTGAACGTGGAAGCCGGGCAGTACCTGGATGAAGAACGGGTAGTGCTCACGCCTGCAGATATCGAGGCGCGGTTCGGTGAAACCATCCTGGAAGGCACCCTGGTCAGGCGCATCGAAAAACGCTACCTCGACGTGGACGCCGCGCATTGGCAGAAGAATCTCACAGTGACGGGCGAGGCGGGCAAGCCGTTCTCTTTCATTACGCTGGCCAAACAGCTGCCCGAGCCCTTGCCCTCGGACTGGGTGATCGAGCCGCTGAATGACACCGAAGTCATGGTCACCATGTATGACGGCTGCGACATGAAGCTCGACAGCTATCGCCCACTACCGGTGAAATCTGCCGGTCAGCTGCCCAGCGGCTTCGACCCGGCCGAACTTTATGCGTCGCGCTTCCACCCGCGCGGCCTGCAGATGACCATCATCGCTGCGACCGATGCGTTGCGCTCCAGCGGTCTGGAGTGGAAGACCATCGTCAACCATGTTCAGCCCGACGAGATTGCCGTCTTCGCCAGCAGCGCCATGAGCCAGTTGGACGAGAACAGCTTCGGCGGGCTGATGCAATCGCGCCTCAAGGGTAACCGGGTCAGCGCCAAGCAACTCGCGCTGGGCCTGAACAGCATGCCCGCCGATTTCATCAATGCTTACATCCTTGGTAGCGTCGGCACCACCGGCGCGATTACCGGCGCCTGCGCGAGCTTCCTGTACAACCTGCAAAAAGGCACCGAGATGATCACCAGCGGCCGCGCACGCGTGGTGCTGGTGGGCAACGGCGAAGCGCCGGTCACGCAGGAATGCATCGAAGGCTACGGCGCCATGGGTGCCCTGGCCACGGAAGACGGATTACGGGCCATCGAGGGCCGGGACGATGTGGACTTCCGCCGCGCCAGCCGCCCGTTCAGCCAGAATTGCGGCTTCACGCTGGCCGAGTCGGCACAGTTTTTCCTGTTGATGGACGACGAGCTGGCGCTGGAGCTAGGCGCCGATATTCACGGGGCAGTGACAGATGTGTTCATCAATGCCGATGGCTTCAAAAAATCGATTTCCGCGCCGGGGCCGGGCAACTACCTGACCATGGCCAAGGCCGTGCACAGCGCCATGCAGATCGTCGGCGAAAATCGCGTGCGCAGCCGCAGTTTCGTTCATGCACACGGCTCCAGCACGCCGGCCAACCGGGTCACCGAATCCGAACTACTCGATCGCGTGGCCGACGCTTTCGGCATCGCTGACTGGCCCATCGCAGCGGCGAAAGCCTTCGTTGGCCATTCGCTGGCCAGCGCCAGCGCCGACCAGCTGGCTTCGGCGCTGGGCACGTTCAAGTACCAGATCGTGCCAGGCATCAAAACCATTGATGCGGTGGCAGACGACGTTCATCAACAGCATCTGCGCATCAGCAACCGCGACCTCATGCGCAGCGATGATCCGCTCGAAGTCTGCTTCATCAATTCCAAAGGGTTTGGTGGCAACAATGCCAGCGCCGTGGTGCTGGCGCCCAGCGTGGTAGAGCGCATGCTGCGCAAGCGCCATGGCGAAGCCACGTTCAACCAGTATGCCGCGCGCCGCGAGACGACTCGTGCCGCGGCTACGGCCTACGATCTGCGTGCGTTGAAGGGTCAGCTGGACATCATCTACAACTTCGGTAACGACATGATCGATGACCGGGAGCTGCAAATCTCGACTAAGGCAATCAAGGTGCCGGGCTTCGATCAGCCGCTGGTATTCCGCAAGGATGACCGCTTCGGCGACATGATCGACTGAAAGCTGCGCCCGTGAAGGCGCGGCTTGGTCGACCGATCCTCAGCGCTTGGCCTGGGCGGCTGCAACAAAGGCCGCCATCTCAGCCTTCTTGTCCGCTTCGATCTGCTGCACGTGCGGGTTCTTGCCGAGCAGCTCGAGCAGCTCCTTCGCTGCGGGGAAGTCGGCCAGCAAGTCGATGCCAAACGCCTTCTTCGCCACGATCGATGCCAGATCGATGCTGTACAGGAACATCAGGTCGGCGATGGTCATATCGTTGCCGGCCACATAGGGCGAGAACTCGCCGTGCCGCTTCAGCGCGGCCACACCATTGAGCAGATCGACCTTGGCCTTGTCCTTGATGGCCTGATCGACCTTGCCACCGAAGAACACTTCGGGATAGCAGGAGCGAGCCGGCAACTCGATATAGAGCTCGATTTCCTTGGTGAGGGCGCGAACGTTGGCGCGTTCGAAGGGATCCTTCGGCAACAGCGGCTTGCCCTGCTGGGTTTCCTCGAGATATTCCAGAATCACGTTGGTTTCGCTGAAACAGCCATGCTCGGTTTCCAGACACGGAACTTTCCCGCGTGGGCTGATCTTGAGGAACGCCTCGTCCTGGCTGGGATGCACCACATTGATCTTGAAGTCCACGCCCT
>CAYZFU010000037.1:18957-19977 GCA_964477725.1 uncultured Halopseudomonas sp. | reverse complement strand
GCCGGGCCGCAGCCCACGGGCTTCCGTGAAACGAATGGTCCACGGGATCTTTTCCGATTTCGACGCGTCTGAAAATCCATATTGGTACACCGAACCTCGGCGGTACAGGTGAATGTTGCCAGTACATTCGCCTTCCGTCCCGCTGCGCAGGTCCACTTTGCCCGCGGTTCGATACAACACCGAAATCATCGTTAGCGTGTACGGCCACCGGTGCGCGGATATCACCACGACCTATACGCACGGGTCGGCGCTGGCGGTCCCGCCCAATCGCAAACCAGACACGACGACAGTCGTGGTGGTTGCCCTGCTGGAGAACCCATGACATCTCGATCACCAAGCTGCATTGCCCTGTTACCTACCAGCGAGGCCGTGCCGGCGCACGAATTAAGCTGCCATGCAGCCATCGGCCGCAGTCTTTCGAAGCTGATGAAGATACCTTACATCGGTCGAGACAAGCCCGGCCAAGGCGAGCGCGCCTATTACATTCCATCTGACACACTGACCAGCCTGTCCGAAGCGGCTGAGCTGGGCATCCGAAGCGAAGCCGATCTGTTCGGCGGCGTAGTATCCGAACCCTATATGGCTGGCAAGGCAATCTCCCATCCGCTATTCGCGCAGGCACATAAGCGCCCCCCCGGCTGGGCCGATACGCTGCACGAACTCGCCGGCAATTCGGTACTGCCTGGCTTCAGCGCGTTCTGCATCGACGATGCCCGTATGGCGGGCCGGCAACTGCTCGAAACGGGATCGATCCGGGTCAAGCCTGTACGCGCCAAGGCCGGCCGAGGACAGGTGGTGATTCATGGTGACGAGGATCTGGAGCAGGCACTTCGACAGCTCGATGAGCGAGAGCTCGAAACCTGGGGACTCGTGGTAGAGAGCAATCTGACCGACGTTTCCACCTACAGCGTGGGGCAGGTGCGCGCGGCCGGCCTTGTTGCCAGTTACTGCGGTACGCAAAACCTCACGCCAGACGCCACCGGCCAGATGGTCTATGGCGGCTCTGATCTGTACGTAGAA
>CAYZFU010000037.1:8317-18893 GCA_964477725.1 uncultured Halopseudomonas sp. | reverse complement strand
ACCCTGCCGCCCAGAACTATCAACTGGCAATCAAGCAGGCACGCCAGTACGAGGCTGCAGCCTTGAGCGCCTTGCCCGGCCTGATCCTATCGCGGCGCAATTATGACGTAGCGACCGGGCTGAATGCGCAGGGCATGCGGATGTCTGGTGTGCTGGAGCAATCCTGGCGAATCGGTGGCGCCAGCGGCGCGGAGATCGCCGCCCTGGAAGCATTCGCTATCGACCCTTCGCTGACCTTCGTCGAGGCATCAACTATCGAGCGCTACGGTACCGAACAGGCCGTACCGGCCGGTGCAAGCATCGTCTACTCTGGCAACGACGAAGAAACTGGGCAAATCAATAAATACACAAGGATCCAGGGTTATGAGCGCCGTTAAGGTTCCGTTCGATCTTCTGGTTGACGGTGAGCATATCGCGGCAACCTTCATGGAACCGCAGAAAAAGCTCCCCGGCATACTCTTCGTACACGGCTGGGGCGGCAGCCAGAAGCGCGACCTCGAGCGCGCCCAGGGCATCTCCGGTCTGGGCTGCGTGTGTCTGACATTCGATCTCCGCGGCCATGAGGGGACCCAGGATCAGAAGAAAAACGTCACCCGCGAACAAAACCTGACCGACATCCTGGCTGCTTACGATCAACTGATCGCTCATCCCGACGTGGATCCGTCCTGCATCGCTGTGATCGGCACGAGCTACGGGGGCTATCTTGCGACCATTCTTACCCAGCTACGTCCAGTCTGCTGGCTGGCACTGCGCGTCCCGGCCATGTATTGGGATGCGCAATGGCATATTCCCAAACAGCAGCTCGACAAGCCTCGGCTGTTCGAATACCGCCAACGGCCTCTTCGGCCGGAAGCCAACCGCGCGCTGGCCGCATGCGCAACGTTCCGGGGCGATGTGCTGTTGATAGAATCCGAATTCGATGAGCATGTCCCGCACATGACCATCGTCAACTACCGATCGGCCTTCGTGCAGGCCCATTCGCTGACCCATCGAATCATTGACGGGTCAGATCATGCGCTGAGCCAGGAAGGCCATCAAAAGGCCTACACTTACCTGTTGACCCGGTGGGTAAGCGAAATGATCATCGGTGCACGCACCGGACCGTGACCGCATGCTCCAGCCGGTCACACTGGTTTTTACGACTGGTATGACCGGCTGGAAAGCAATATGATGGCACATCGACATTAATTGAACCAAATCGCACGGATGGCGATCAGATACCTGCTCATCGTTTGCAGTTATGAGGACAATCGGTGGTAAACAATCTCGCATGGCTCTGGTCGGCAGGGACCCAAGGCAAGACGTCGCGCGCTCGTAGGAAAATCGCCCTGACCAATCAGGTCGCGATGTTCGGCTTCGCCATCGTTCTGCCGTATCAAGTGTTCTACCTGGCAGACGGGTTCTCACCGTACATCGGCATCTTCACCGTCAACCTCGTGTTCATGTTGGCCTATCTGGCTGTGCCGTTCCTCAATTTCCGGGGCGATAACAGCACCGCGCGCAACCTGGTGGTTGGTGGCGGATGCGTACATGCCCTCGTCGCGACCGCTTTTCTCAGCTCAGCGGCTGGCGCACATCTGTTTTATTTTGCCCTTGCCGGCTTTCTCGCACTCGTTCACGAACGCATGCGTGCATCCCGGTTCATTCTGCTGCCGCTCGGCGTGGGCGTATTGTTCAGCGTTTGTCATTTCATTTTTACGCCCGAGCGGGCGCTATTGACACTCCCCGATCGATACCTGCAGGTGATGTATACGTTGAGCGTGTTTGGCGTGCTGACTCTCTCGGCTGTGTTCTCCTACCTGTTCCATCGCGAGATAGACATGGCCGAGCGAGAGATGACGCGCAACAACCGCGTCCTCGAAGAATTGAGCAGCACCGACACGCTCACCTCACTGGCCAACCGGCGACGGCTGGACGATTTTCTCGAGCGGGCCTCCCAGCGCTTGCAGCGACGCTTCCAGCCGTTGTCGCTGATCATGTGCGATGTAGACCACTTCAAACCCTACAACGACTTGCTAGGCCATCCGGCCGGGGACGCCTGCCTGCAGCGCATCGCCGATGCGCTGCGTGATACCGTTTGCCGTCAGGGCGACTTGGTCGCACGCTACGGTGGCGAAGAGTTCGCGGTCGTGCTTCCCAATACCGACCGACTCGGCGCCATGCAGGTTGCCGAAACACTTCGGCTCGCGGTGTTGGATCTCAATCTGCCCCATGTTCCGGGAAGCAATCAGCAGGTCACCATCAGCCTTGGCGTGACCAGCGTAACGACGCCGGCCACGACCGTGACGCCCGCCGAACTGATTCGCCGAGCGGACGAAGCGCTCTACCGAGCGAAGGGAAACGGACGCAACCGGGTAGAATTTTCGCAATTCTGACGCGCAAACCGTAGCGCCTTCGCCCTGCGGCTGCTCAGCCGAGCCCGGCGCACCGCCGCATTCAGCCCGCTCAGGCGAGCCCTTCTTCGAGCCAGCCGTCTTCGGCGGTCAAAGCCGCCGCGCCAGCACGCCAGCACGTCGGGCCAGCCTTGGGTTCGCAAGTCTCCACCATCGAGCCGTCCGTCCCGAATGCGGAACGACGCCTGCCGACGAATGACAAAGGCTCTGGCTACTTCAAGCAAACGGAGGCGACATGTCCATCACAGCGTTGGCTATAAACTGCACCCTGAAAAAGTCCCCCGCTTCTTCTTCCTGCGACCTCCTGCTGCGCCAAAGCCTGGCGGAGCTGGAGAAGCTGGGCGTCAAGGGCGAACTGGTCCGCGCCGCAGATCACGAGATCAAACCAGGCGTTACCTCAGACGAAGGTGATGGCGACGAATGGCCGGCGATCCGCGCGCGAGTGCTGGCAGCCGACATCCTGATTCTGGGCACGCCCATCTGGCTCGGCCATCCCTCGAGTATCTGCCAGCGCGTACTGGAGCGACTCGATGCCTTTCTCGGCGAAATGGACGACGAGGGGCGAATGGTTTCCTACGGCCGGGTCGCCGGCGTGGCAGTCGTCGGCAACGAAGACGGCGCGCACCACGTCTGCGCCGAGCTGTTTCAGGGTTTGAACGATTGCGGCTTTACCGTCCCCGCCAACAGCTGCACGTACTGGGTCGGCGAAGCCATGCATGGCACCGATTTCAAGGAGCTGAACGAAACGCCGGAGAAAGTCGTGCAGACCACCGCAGCCATGGCGCGAAACTGTCTGCATCTGGCCAGGCTGCTCAAGGAGTCTCAGTATCCAGGCGATCCCGAAGCGTAAGAATGGCGTCCAGGGCTGGCCGTGGATGCGGCCACCCTGCTCGGTCGATACCAGCGCGCCGTTGCTGAATCGCAGCGTCGCCGGAAATCCTCCCCTGACGCCATAGCGTTTCCGTTCAGCGAACGCGACTCAGGGTAATACGATCGCCGTCACCCCCGGCCGCGGCCTCGCCGACGCCGTACCGGGCACCGGCATATCAATCAAGCCGGAACCAGCCATAGCTTCCATTGTAATCTCATGTGTACTGCCTGCCGTCGGCCTGAAACCTCCATGCCAGACGATTCACTGGCGCAATCGGGGCATAGCTGGGCGCACCCCGACAGCAAAGCCGCCAGCGGCCGAACCACAAGGCAGGGTGAACGGACCGATTAACGATTGGTCTATCGTTGCGTACACCCAGCGGCAGTCCGGGGCGATTCAGGCCTACGCTGCTCAGGCAGACAGACTGTCCGACCAAGAACCGAGGCTCGCCATACAGCACAAAGGCGCACCAGGCCTCTAACAGAAGGAGAAGCACAATGCAGACCCTCAAGATGCTCACTGCTGCAATCACCTTTGCCTCGCTCGGCATGGCCGGCGCTGCCGTGGCCGAAAGCTCCAGTTCGGCAAACGCTGGCGGACAGACCACCAGCACTACTCAAAGCACAGGCCAGGGCTCCGCTTCGGGCACTACCGGTACTATGGGCAGCGGCGGGAACCAGAATTCAACCGGCACTATGGGTTCCTCGGGTAACCAGAGCGGGGCCGGCAATCAGAATTCGCAGCCGGGCCAAAGCGAAGCCACCACCCGGGAAGAACCCGAGCATGCGCGTGATACCCATAACAGCGCGTACAAGAAGACCTATCCAAACGAAAAACCAATTGGAGACGGCGAGCTGGGCCCTGACGACAACCAGGAAAATGACAACAGGCAGGACAGCGAGTAACGATAACCGGGCTTTGGGGCTGCCGGACCGAAAGGGTACCGCGCGGTGCGGTAAGGAGGACGGTAGCCGCCCCGGCCGGCAGAACTCACTGCAGGTGCTATCACTCAGTGCCCGGTGATGACAGTTACAGCCCCAGGTATACGCCTCGTTTATACGCCCCCCTCACCGACCCGATCATCCAGCAGGTAAAGCATCATGAAGCGTCACTTCCTCGCCCTCGCGCTCGCCAGCGCTCTTGCCTCTCCTCTCTCCTTCGCTCAGGCGCCGAATGAGCAAAACCATAACTCGTGGATAAGCATCAGCGGCCAGGTTACCAATCCCACCGATGAAGGCTTTACGCTGAACTACGGGGAAGGCCAGATTCGTGTCGATATGAACGATGCCGAGTGGTACGCGCCGCAGGGACCTTTTCAGAGTGGAGCTACGGTTTCAGTCTACGGGGAAGTGAACCGGGATGACTCGACGGCGGAGATCGTTGCAAACAGCGTATTCGTCGAAAGCGAAGGCAGACTCTTCACGCGTACCGACACCGTCTTCGGCAAGCCGGAAATCATCCCGGTCGTTCCGGTTCGCGTAGGCGCATTCACCTACACCGGTGAGGTGGGAAAAATCCAGAATGATCGTTTTACCATCGATACCGGACGCCGCGAGCTCTACGTGGACGTATCCGCTATGGCAAACAATCCGCTGGACGATCAAGGCTCATTGCAAGTCCAGCAAGGCGACACGGTGATGGTATATGGCGTGCTCGACGCCGAGCTGGGCAGGTCGCGTACCGTGACGGCAGACTCCATCATCACCATTGACGACGGCGCACGAAACGAGAGCTGAAAAGCGTAGCGCACAGACCTGCGACGTTCAGCGAAGCGGGCGCAGACGTGCGGCCAGCTCGCTCTGCCGGCTCACCCCAAGTTTGTCGTAAATATTACGTAACTGTGTCCGCACGGTATTGATAGACACGCTTCGCGCCTCTGCGATCGTTCGCGGCCCCTGCCCTTCCGCCAGCATCAAGGCGACCTCCGCCTCGGCCGCAGTCAGCTTGAATCCCGCCCTCAACGCCCCGATCAGCTGACTGTCGTCATGATTCAGTCCCCTGACTATCACTAGCGCCTGAGGCCGGAAACCGAAGCTGAAAGCTTTCTGGGGCAATGAAACGATGTCGACGATCAGCGGATTGAGCGGCGCGTTGGCAGAGTTGATGAAAAGACTCCTGAGCAGTGGAGCGCCAGGGCGGGTCAGTCCTGCCGCGGCCGTGAGCACGGCGTCTGTCAGCGTCGACGTGTCCCTGTCCGATTCGGCGGACAGGACCTGCTTTTTGAGTTTCAGATATTTGCCGGACAATACCAGTCGCTCTGCGGAGGGCGTCATCGCGATGACCTGCCCGGAGCGGTTGCAGGCGAATGCGGTTAGCGACATCGCTTCCATGGCACCCACCAACAATCCGCCGGCATCGCCTTCCAGCAACAACTGAGTCCTTACCGCGGCCCGGGCATGCGCCGCCAATGAGGTAAAAATGGCACGCTGCCGCCCGGTAATGTGTCCGGTTTCTTCCCGTCGGCAGACCGACACGCCGATGAGCATGTCCGGCCGGGCAATGAGCGGACTCAGACAGATATAGCCGATACCGTGGTGCCGGGCCCACTTGTAGTGCGGATGATGCCTGGCCTGTTCCGGCGTAATGAAGTCGACCTCGGCGCGAACCGCCAGCTCCGGAATGCCCATCCCGGCCCGGACCCTGGGATTGAGCTCCGGATTGCCGTACCCGAGCTCTTCGAATTCCTTGGGCACGATCGGATCGACCGTCCAGACATTGAACGGTACCGCCGGCTCCGCGCCCAGCCCGATAAGCTGGCCGTACTCCGAGCCGGTTGCGCGAGCCAACCCCTCCAACGCGCCATACCAACCCTTCCCCGTCACCGCGGCATCGCCGAAACCGTCAACGACGTCGAACCATTGCTCTTCGCTACGCACCATACCGGGCCTCTCCTGCCTGTTGATCCGTCAAAGGCGAAGCATGAATCGGTAAGGCTTCCCTGATTCATGCTATTCAGCTGCCGATCCTCGTGAATGCTACTTAGCCATCATAGTCGCAAATGCACGTCATCACTCATTTGGACGATGCGCGGACGACAGGCGGGGCGCTATTTTTGCGGCGCGATACCGAAAAGCGCTGAGCGCACCAACACTCCAGGAAGGAAGCTATGCTGCCAACATCTCCGACGGCCGAACTCACCGGCTTGAAACCCCTTGCCCTGTTTCTCATGTCGCTGACCTTGACCGGTTGCCTATCCAGCGGCGGTGGTTCGAGTTCCGAACCGGCGACGACCCCGCCGAGCACAGAACAGCCCACGACCCCGCAGCAGCCTGAGACACCGGCCGAGCCTGAACCAGAACCAGAACCAGAACCCGAACCAGAACCAAACCCAGAACCAACCTTGGGGACGCTCGAATTTCGCACCGACCAGGGCATCGTTAAAGGCGTACGCGAGGGCGATGTAATCGCCTTGCGCGGGATCGCCTACGCCAAGCCACCCGTACGCGAAAGAAGATTCGCGCCGCCGGCACCCCTGGACCAGGCGGACGCGCATGACGGCGTCCAGTTGCGGGCGGAGTTCGCAGCTCCCTGCACTCAGCCTGCAAGAAGCGAAAACAAACAAGTCAGAACCGAGAACGAGGACTGTCTGTACCTGAACATATTCGCACCGGCTTCGCTGGCGAACGGGCCGGATCCCGTCGACCGCTTGCCGGTCATGGTGTGGCTGCATGGAGGCGCTTTTCAATTCGGTGATGCTGCTGATCAGGACCCGTCACGACTCGTGGAACGGGGCGTCATCGTAGTCACGGTCAACTATCGCCTCGGCGCCCTGGGCATGCTGGCCCACCCGGCCCTGACGACAGAGCAAAACGGGACCTCGAGTAACTACAGCCTTTTGGATCAGCAGCAAGCCCTACGCTGGATTCAGGCGAACATTCCCAGATTTGGCGGAGATGAAAACAACGTAACGCTATTTGGTCAGTCCGCTGGCGGTCATAGCATCCTTGCCCACCTGTTGTCGGAGACTTCCGACCCGCTGTTCGACAAAGCCATCGTTCAAAGCGGCTCGTATTTTTCAACCGGAGTCAGCCTCAAAGCAGCCGAAGCCGAAGGCGTCGAGTTTGCCACTGGTCTGGGATGCACGGACGAAGCGACACTCTTGACCTGTCTGCGTGACGCGGAACTCACTGACATTCTCGCCGCGCAGCGTCAGGATGGCTATGTGCCTCGTTATGGAACAAGTTCTCTTGCTTCGCCGATTGCCCAACAGCTGGCTCAGGCCGCAGCGGGAGTTCAGGTTCCGGGCCTCGCCGATGCGCGGGTGATCATCGGGCATACGCGAGAAGAAGGCAGAAGCGCGGTGCGATTCCTCCCTGACGAAACGGCTTATGTCGCAGCAGTTCGTCAGCTGTTGGCGTTTGCCGGGACTCGCGATACGCCCGAGCAAATCGCTGCGGATTATCAAGCATTGGAGACTGAAGGCGAGCCGGGCACTCCCCTCCGCTACGCTGCGGCTTATACGAGAATCATCACTGATTGGAAGTATTCCTGTCCGTCGCTCTGGCAAACCGAAGCATTAGCGGACGCGCAAGTCCCGACTTACGCTTACTGGTTCACCGAAGACTTGCCGCAACCGATCACGTCTGGGTTCCAGTGGAAAGCCTGGCACGCTTCGGAACTTCCGTTCCTGTTTTCACGGAAAACGCTCGAGGAACAGGGCGCCCAGGACAACGAGTATGCACTATCGGAAAGCATGATCGGTTATTGGACCCAGTTCGCCAAGACTGGCGAGCCGGGCCCTACCGACGGAACGTCGGTCGCTTGGGAGCGCTTCGAGGCAGGGTCCGGATCCATTCTGCAGCTTACCGGGCCCAATCCAGCGATGGTGGAGCAGGCAGCCCCGTACGGATTCCACAACTGCGCGTACTGGCAGGCCCAGCTGTTCCCGACGGTCCGGTAATTGGGCACAGCAGCCGTCGCGAGGCGGCTGCTGTTCAGGAACCGGACCCAGCTGCCGAATGTCGGATCAGCATGATACCATGGAGGTGATCTTTCAGACGCTTCGCTTCCTGCCCTCCAGCCTACTCGAGGACGCTTATGCCCTTACGCAACGACTACCTCCAGGCCGTACCCGTCGAACGGGGATTATTCGCCGTTCAGCTTAGCGATTCCGGATGGAGCGTAGCGGACGGACCGGGGATACAGATGGTTTCAATGAGGAATCTGCCTGCGGCGGGATTTCACGTCCCCGTCCGATTCGACTCCCGGCAACAGGCGGAACGGGCCATCACCACTGGTCCCCACGAGGACTTCAGCACCGCGAGCGGCTCGGCCTGGGTTGAGCATTGCTTGTCGGTTGGTGGGGTATACGAAGCAAATTATGAACAGCGACGCGGCCCAAGCGATCTGTCGCAGCGCTCGGGTTGATAAGCGTCCTTCCGTACCGCAAACAGCCTACCTGTTCACGCTGTTCTCGCTTTTGTTCCTGTCCCCCTGTCCCCCTGTTCTCCCCGCTCTGCCTGGTCAACCCTGTGGTTCTGCTTTTAGTGGCGCGTTGCGGATATTGTTCCGGACTGCCGCATGAAAGGCAGCTGATGGAGAGTCTCGCTTGCCTTCAGGTTCAAAACACCTGGCGACCGACAGCTGCGTTCTTTTACCGACGGATATTTCCAAACTGAAACAATTCGCGACCACTCGTCGGCAGGAATGGAACTTACTGAAGACCGTTCGTCGGCCAATCAGGCCTTCACCGAGTTTATCTTGGTGTCTTTGTGACTCGCTTCACGTTTTTGAACATTTACGTGCCACCATGCTTCGCTTGCCTGAATAGCGCGGTTTCTTTTTGGCGCCGGTCCTCCGGCGCACCTTGAATGATACTCATATGAGGTCATACTAATATCACCGCTTTGCTTGCACTGTTTCTGTTCGAGGGAGAATTTCCGCTTTTTCAAGTTGTAACCCTGGGGTAGGATGCGCACGTTCTCGCAGCGAACCGAAAGACAACTTTCCAAACACTTCGAAAACAATAAACCTTAAGTTTCGATCCCGGGTCTCCGCGCTTAGACGTGCGCTTGGCCACGGCTTCGTAGTGGCGTAATAAACATAAAAGCGGAGAGATCGCTAGCATGACGTTCCAGAAAGCAGTCGGAAAGTGGCTTGCACCTATTGCACTTGGCTTGTTTGTAACTACTGGCGTAGCACACGCTAAAGTTGATCTGGTAGGTATGAACGTAGCTGGAGCCGAGTTCACCGGAGGCGTTCTTCCGGGTGAACTTAACAAACACTATTTTTTCCCCAAGAACAGCTACTTGCAATATTGGGCAGAAAAAGGCATCAAGACCATTCGGTTCCCGATCAAGTGGGAGCGTCTACAGCCGAAACTGCGCGGCCCGTTCGATCCCTTCTACGCGGCACAGATCGACAAGTTGCTGACCAACGCTGCATTGAACGACATCGACGTAATTCTTGACGTACACAACTACGGTCGTTATCGCAAACAGGTAGTCGGTACCAAGGCGGTTCCTTACGGTGCATACCAGGACCTGCTGCAGCGCATGGCCAAGCGTTGGGGCAAGCATTCCGCACTGTATGGGTACGACATCATGAACGAGCCCTATGGACTGGCCGATAAATATTGGCCGAAGGCTGCTCAGGCAGGCATCAACGGTGTTCGCAAGTACGATCGTGAAAACATCATTTTCGTTGAAGGCGCGTCTTACTCCAGCGCTGCTCGCTGGCCCAAGTATGCCGACAAGCTGCTGGCGCTGAAGGATCCATCCGACAACATCGTGTTCTCTGCACACGTGTACCTGGACAAGGATGCCAGCGGCCGTTACGTCGAGTCGCCCGGCAAGGACTTCGACATGAATGTCGGCGTCAAGCGCGTTACACCCTTCGTCAACTGGCTGAAGAAAAACGGTAAACGCGGTCACATCGGTGAGCTGGGAGTTCCGCCGCACGACGCACGCTGGTTGAAGGCAATGGACAACACCCTGGCATATCTGCAGAAGAACTGCATACCCATGACCTACTTCGCAGGCGGTCCGGCATGGGGCAACCACTTCCTCTCGATGGAACCCAAAAACGGCAAGGAAAAGCCGCAGTGGAAAGTCCTGAAGAAGTACGTTGGCAAAGGCAACTGCTCGGATTTCGGTCCCAAGGCATAAGTCGAAGCAACAGTGTAAAAGGGGCAGCTCATGGGCTGCCCTTTTTTATGCGCCTCGCTCGATATCTGTATGAATATACAGTATCATTCCGGGCAGCATTGAGGCGGCCCCAAGGGCAGCCAACGATTCATTCAGCTTGAGGTGCCGACGTGGCCGTAGAAATCGTATACCGAAGCAGCAGAGACCCGGAGCAACTGTTCATGGAC
>CAYZFU010000037.1:0-8307 GCA_964477725.1 uncultured Halopseudomonas sp. | reverse complement strand
GCCGAAGCCGACCGTCACGACAAAATGTTGGAACTGGCCGAAACGCTGTCGGTCGTGCTGCAGGCTGGTGTTCCGGAGCTGAGCGAGCGGCACGCGGAGGAAGTGAGCATCTATATGGCACGGCATCGGGATATATTCGCCAAAGCCTTCAAGAGCAATCCCGAAGCGCTTCAAGCCCTCGCCGAACCGTCAAGCGAATGAATACAATAGGCTAGGCGCTATCTTCGATACGACCGGGACCCTACCGGCCCCGGCCGATCGCGCTTATTTCAAACCCATGCAGTTCGCATAGAAGGTCGTCGTAGCAGGCCAATCGGAGAAAATTCCGATCACGCCGACGTCACGAGCCAGTACGTCGATAACGGTAAGCATGTCGCCATCGTTGTTGATCGCATCGTTCACCGACTGGTAATACCAGCCCCCGCCATTGGCGAGCGGGCCGCTGCGCTCCATTGACCAGGCGATCATGTCGAGTCCTGCGGCGCGAGCGTTCTCTGCGTACTCCGACGGTACGATGTCGCCGCTGCCGTCGAGCGTCAGCATTTTCCAGATCGCCGGCGCAAGGATCCGCACGCCTTGTGCTCTGAGATCTTCCATGTACGCCAGTGAGCTGGTTCCCGGCGAAATGGCGGATTCATCGAGGAACACCGCCTGGGAGCCGAACTCAGGCGTTTCGTTGATCCAGAACAGGACATCATCAAGGCGGAACGATTGCGGCCACACCTTGCGCGGATCGATCCCGGCCTGCACGTATTCGTTCACCATTTGCCGTGCATAATCTTCCTGACTGTAATCACCTTCATACGGCATATCGACCACAGGCGTTTTCAATTCCGGGGTGTACTTCACGCCCAGCGCCTGGAACAGCTCGATGCTTTCCTGGTGACTGAGTAGCGTGCCGCGAGAAGCATAGAGGTCGGTTCGCCAATTTGCCGTGCCGCCAAGATATTCCTCGGGCGTGGTCGCCATCGGATTGTAGGCATCCATCTTGCCCTGGAGTGTCTTGAACTCAGCGAGCGTGATGTCGCTGGTACGACACTCGGCTCTCGCAGGAGTACCTGTTGCCGGGTCGGCCGGGACGAACGGCTGTGTGCACTTGGCATTCAGCTCGGGTACAGCGACGATGTTGGTCGTGGTATGCAGATCATTTTGTGCATGACGGCAAACCAGTTGTCGATCCTTGGTAAAGGCCACGTCACACTCGACAATCCCTGCACCCATGCGAGCCGCAGCCACATATGATTCAAGGGTATGCTCGGGAAATTGCAGCGGCGCGCCACGATGACCGATGGAAAAATCAGTGGGCCTCGCCTGTTTGCTGCTGCATGCTTGCAAGCGAGTCTTCAACGGGCCCTCGTCCATGTCGTCCACCAACCACATCGGGCGCGGTCCCAACTCCACCGCCGATTTGCTCCTGCCGTGCTTGTGGCGCAATTCTTCGATCTTCTCGCGCAAGTGCTCCAGCCGGGCGGCGCGATCCTCTTGTTTCTGCCAGTTGTTGCCCAGCGCCAATGGGCTACCGACCATGAAGGTTCCTGCGGTCAACACCATTGCGGCCATCGTGTGTAACTTCATACCAGACTCCCCATGCAAGTTGAGTGGATGTAGCACGCTTGATATTGGCCGGCCGAAATGACGCGTGGGTGACGCTTCGGTTAAGTTTCCCCGCTCATTCGCCGAGCATGGCACCGCTGAGCTTGACTGCTGTCTCGGCGACCATGTCCGTTGGCTGCCGATAACCGCTACCCATCCAGTGCAATGCAATATGGATCACTCCGCCCATGATACCGGCTCGTAGCAGCTCATCCGGCTGCTGGTCCGGGCGCGCAACGACGCGGGTGATATCGCGGCTCATATCCTGCAGGGCACGGATGATTGCCTTGTCGACCGCAGGGCTGATGCCACGTATCTCCACCAACAGCAGGTTTGCGATCAGCGGCCGCGCCCGGAGCGCCCGGAAATAGGCCAGGAGCATCGCCCTGCCCCGCTCCGTTCGGTCGGGTCCTGCTGCCTCTGCAGCAGCAGTGATCTCTTCTCGCAATTGCCTGGCGGCTTGTTCATAGCAGGCGATAAGCAGGTCATCGCTGTGTGCAAAGGATTCGTAGAAATAACGTTGCGTCAGGCCGGCAGCGTCACAGACCTGTTTTACTCCGGAGTGCCGATAGCCGTTGCGCCCGTAGACCTCTGTCGCCGCGTCGATGAGCTGCTGGCGTCTCAGCGCCTTGCGTTCCTCTGCTGCGGAACCGCGATAGCGCCGCTGCGCAGGGGTGGGGGTATTCATCAGTTGATTTCAGTTTCTAACAATGGGGATTGCCAAAGTGTAAGTGACAATTTAGATTGTCACCACTACCACCGTGGGTAAAACAGCATGAACACACAACAAAATACATTTCAGCCCATGCCTCTGGACGTCCTGATTATCGGCGCCGGTCTGTCCGGCATAGGCACAGCGCATGCGCTCGCCTCGCAATGTCCGGACAAGCGCTACGCAATTCTGGAAGCCCGTAACGCGATTGGCGGCACCTGGGATCTGTTTCGCTATCCGGGCATCCGTTCCGACTCGGACATGTATACCCTGAGCTACAGCTTCAAGCCTTGGTACAACCGCAAGGCGATCGCTGACGGCGCTGACATCCGACGCTATATAGAAGAAACTGCGGAGCAAGCAGGTATCGCTCACAAGATCCGTTTTCACCACAAGGTCAAATCCGCCGAGTGGTCTACGCAGGAAGCTTGCTGGACCGTCAACGCGCAGGTCACAACAGATGACGGCAAGGTCCAGGACAAGCTTTTCAAAGCGCGGCTTCTGTCTGTCTGCGCCGGCTATTACAGCTACGATGAAGGATACCGGCCGGACTTCCCCAATGAATCCGCCTTCAAGGGACAGATCATTCATCCGCAGTTCTGGCCGGAAAATCTTGACTATGCAGACAAGCGGGTCGTGGTAATCGGCAGTGGTGCGACAGCCGTTACGCTGGTTCCGGCCATGGCCAAAACGGCCGCACATGTCACCATGCTGCAACGCTCTCCCAGCTACGTCGTGTCGCGTCCGCTCGAAGACGGTATCGCCAAAAATCTGCAGAAGTGGCTGCCGCTCCCGGCTGCGCACGCCGCCACGCGCTGGAAAAACGTTCTGGTTGGCAGCTTCTTCTACCGTATTGCTCGCACCAAGCCGGAGCTGTTCAAGGAGCGCCTGCTGCAGATGGTCAAGATGCATGTCGGCCCTGCGGTCGACATGAAGCACTTCACGCCCTCGTACAAACCCTGGGATCAGCGTATTTGCGCAGTGCCGGACGGCGATCTGTTCCATGATCTGCGCACCGGTCGCGCCTCGGTGGTGACCGACACTATCGACAGCTTCACGCCGACCGGCATCAGGCTCGCCTCCGGAGAGGAGCTTGAGGCAGACATCATAGTGACCGCCACCGGTCTCAAGCTCAATGCGCTCGGCGATGTAAAGGTCTCGGTCGATGGCGAGGCAGTCAAGCCGGGTGACAGGATGGCGTACAAGGGGATGATGCTCAGCGATATCCCCAACTTCGTGCTGACGTTTGGTTACACCAACTCTTCTTGGACGCTGAAGGCCGAGCTCACCGCGAACTACACCTGTCGACTGCTGCGCTACATGGATCGCAAGGGTTATCAGATTGCCATGCCCAAGCGCGACCCTCAGGTGTCCGACATGCCCTTCCTCGATTTCACTTCAGGGTACGTGCAGCGGGCCGCCGATATGCTTCCGCGCCAGGGCGACCGCAAGCCCTGGCAGGTGTACCAGAATTACATGCAGGACAAGCTCACCATTCAATATGGCCGTGTCGACGACGGCGTAATGCAGTTCAAATAACAAGGAAAAAGGCCATGCAGATCAATGATTGTGTTGCGGTTCTGACCGGAGCAGGTAGCGGCATAGGCCGTGCAGTGGCGTTGGCGCTGGCGAGTCGCCGCTGCCATCTGGCACTTGCGGACATTAATGAAGAAGGGCTCGCAGAAACGGCTCGACAGGCTCGCGCCATGGGTGTGCGCGTCAGCGAGCATCGGCTCGACGTTGCCAGCCGCGAGGAGGTCGCCGCCCTGCCCCAGGCCGTCATGGCCGAGCATGGTCAGGTGGACCTGTTGATAAACAACGCCGGCGTCGCGCTTGGCGGGCACTTCCACCAGGTCAGTGAAGCCGACTTCGACTGGCTGATGGCGATCAACTTCGAAGCGGTGGTCCGGATGACCCGCGCCTTCCTGCCGTTCCTGCAAGAGCGTCCTGCGGCTCGTATCGTCAACGTATCCAGCCTGTTCGGACTGGTTACTCCGGCCGGCCAGACGGCCTATTGCGCCAGCAAATTCGCGGTACGTGGCTTTTCCAACGCGCTGCGCCTGGAACTGCAGGACACCAACGTAGGTGTTACCGTCGTGCACCCAGGCGGTGTTGCAACGTCCATCGCTACCAGCGCGCGCGTTTCGGCAGATGTCGCTCCCGACGAGGTCGAGCGCAATCGCAAGCAGGCGCAGAAGCTGCTGCGCATGCCGCCAGAACGCGCGGCACAGATCATTGTGTCCGGCATCGAGCGCGACAAGCCCAGAGTTCTGGTCGGCAACGACGCCCGCATTCTGTCCTGGCTGGAACGGCTGCTTCCGGTCAACTACTGGCGTCTCATCCCGGCACTGGCCAAACCGGCGGCGCCGTCCAGCAACCGACCCTAACCACCAGGGAAAGGAATCAACATGGAAATTATCGTGGTATTGGCAGTCATCGTCCTGCTGGTGCTGGTTGGACTCTGGCTGTTTACATTGTTCACGGCCAAGCGGGTTGAGGCGGGCCTGCCTCCCGAAGGCCGGTTCGTGGACGTGATGGGCGCCCGGCTGCACGTCATCGAAGCCGGTAAAGGCCCGGCCATCCTGCTGATCCACGGTCTGGGTGGCGTGGCTCGCAATTTCAACTATCAGATACTAGGGGAGCTTGCGAAGCAGTATCGCGTGGTCGCTGTAGATCGGCCCGGCAGCGGTTATTCCAGCCGGCACCGCCGCTCATCTGCCAGACTCGACGTACAAGCTGATGTGATGGCCGGCCTGATCGAAGTTCTCGGCCTGGAACGGCCCTTGATCGTCGGTCACTCCCTGGGTGGAGCCGTCGCTCTCGCCACAGCCTTGCGACATCCGACCGAGGTTTCCGGTCTGGCTCTGGTCGCCCCGCTGACACACCTCCCGCAGGGTGTATCGAAGGCATTCGCTGGCCTGACGGTACGTCAGGGCTGGTTACGCCGTCTGATCGCCTGGACCCTCGCGACACCGATGACCATCATCAACCGCGACAAAGTCATGAACATCGTGTTCGGGCCCGAAGCGGCACCGGACGACTTCGGTGTCCGGGGCGGCGGCTTTCTCGGCTTGCGCCCAAGCCAGTTCATCGCTTCGTCCAGTGATCTGAACGCATTGGAAGACGTTTTACCGATGATGCGACAGCGTTACCCGACCCTGCAGCTGCCTATCTCGATTATCTACGGCCGGCAGGACCGCATCCTCGATCCTACCGAACAGGGTCAGGCCTTGAAGGATATCGTGCCGCATGCGGAGCTGACGCTGATCGACGGTGGGCACATGCTTCCGGTAACTCAACCCGAAGTGACCACCGAGTTCATCCGCAGCACCCATGAAAAGGTTTCCGCCCTGCCCCGCTAACGTATCGGCCGGGCGCTTCAGGGCGCCCGGCCGTTGCGTTTGCCTGTCAAGTCCTGAAGCGTCCCACCTGTTGCTGCAGCCCAGCGGCGAGGCGCGCCAGCGATTCACTGGCGACACGGCTTTCCTCAGAGCTCTGGGCGGCCTGGTTCGACAGGTCGCGAATACCATTGATGTTGCGGGCGATTTCTTCGGTGGTCTGGCTCTGCTCTTCGCAGGCAGCGGCGATCTGCGCGGCCATATCATTGATCCGCACCACCGATTGCGCCGTTTCGCCTAGTGCTCGCTCGGCTCCCGAAGCCTGCTCGACGCTTCCGGCTGCCAGCGCGGCGCTGCGCTGCATGACGCTCACCGCTTGCGCGCTGCCCGCCTGAAGGCTCTGTATCATCGTTTGGATGTCTTGCGTCGAAGCCTGGGTACGACCAGCCAGGGCCCGAACTTCGTCGGCGACAACTGCGAAGCCGCGACCCTGCTCGCCTGCGCGTGCTGCCTCGATAGCGGCATTCAATGCGAGCAGGTTGGTCTGTTCGGCAATCGCCTGAATAACACTCAGCACGCCACCGATCCTGTCGCTATCCTCTTCCAGACGATTGATGACGCCGGCTGCTTCGGCTACGTCGCCGGCCAGCCTGCGCAACGCCCCCATCGTCTGACCAACCAGATCCGAAGCGGAATGTCCCTGGCCATCTGCCTGGCGGGCTGCTTCGGCGGTGTTATGCGCATTACCGGATACCTCATAAATCGCTGCGCTCATTTCTGTCGCGGCGGTACTCACCTGGTCGATCGCCGAGTATTGCTCGTTCACCAACTGCTGCTGATTGACCGCGATGGCGCTCATCTGCTGGGAGGCCGAGGCGACCTGAAGCGTTGAATCAGCCACCTGTTGAATCAGCGCTTGCAGCTGCTCAAGGAATTTGTTGACGCTGTCGCCAAGCTGGCCGATCTCATCGGTCGTGGTGACTTCGACACGCTTGGTGAGATCACCCTCGCCGTCAGCGATGTCGCGGATCCGACCGAGAATCCCGTTCAATGGCTTGAGAATCAGACCGGGCAGGAACACGATCAACAACGTGCAGATCGTCAGGCCGACCAATGCCACAGTGGTGAAGGTCGCCGTATCGCGTGAGGTTGCCGCTTCAGCAGCCGCCAGTTCTGCAGCTGCCTGTTCGTCGACCTGCTGGGTCATCTGATCGAGCAGGTCGCGCGCCTGACTGAACATTTCATATGAAGCACCGAAACTCAAGGCACGAGCGCGTTCAGCGTCGGACGGTGCCACGCTACGTGCCAACCCGACCACCTCGTCGCTTGCCCGCTTCCAATTGTCGAACGCCTGGTAGAACCGCTGAGCCAGCGCCTGCCCCTGCGAGGAGTCGCTCTTGCTGGCATAGATTCTCACCCGATCCATAGCCTGTTGCAGGTTTTCGCGGTGTTCCGCTTCGAACTCGGATCGGTTACCGCTGCCGGCCAGCTGAACCAGTGTCCGCTCGGCCACCAACGCCTGGTAAAGGTCCCGGTCTGCCTCGAGCAGATTGGTGGCCTGCGGCAACAGTTCGGAGGAAAACAGTTGCAGCCGCGCGGTCAAATGGGAAACGGCTAGATAGGAAACCGAGCCCAGCATGCAAAACAGCGCTACTAGCAAACCCAGGGGCAGGGTCAGCTTCCAGCGGAAGCCAAGGTTGCGAAAAAGGTTGAGCATGGTCACTCCGGCGAAAGGCATCAGAGAATGCTAGGTCCCATTCGGGCAACATCCGTTTTACGTCCAGCTTCTCGTATATCGGCCGAGTAACCCTACTCTTTAGGCGGTCATGTCGCCTTGACGTGCATCAATGGTCGGGACGGCGGAGCCACTATCAGAGCACGACCAACCGGTTCGGCAGTTCGTTTCGCTCATGCGTAGCAGGAATGTGCGTTTCCAGCTGTTTGCCACACGAATCAATGCATTCGATAAAGCCTTCCAGCACCTGACCCTGACGAACCCGAGCGGTAAACCGCTCGACAATGGCCTCCCACACGCTGTTGTCGATATGGCTGGCAATGCCCCGATCGACCATGATTTCCACGTAACGCTCGGCTTCCGAGACGAAAATCAGCATACCGGTCTCGCCTGCGGTGTGGTGCAGATTCAGCTCAACGAATTTGCGGCGGGCAAGATTGCTGGCCCGCCAATGCCGGACCGAGCGGGGGATCAGGTTGGTGGCGATGCTGGGCACCCGAAACAACAATGCGAGCACTACGAAGGTAATCCATTGCACTATCAGCAGGTATCCGGCCGCAAGCAATCCGGGCAGAAACAGCAGCACGCCCGGCACGATCAGCGCGATCAGACTGGCCCAAAGCACCGGGATATAGCGATAGTCGTCGGCTTGCTCGGTAAGCACCGTTACCACTTCGGCGTCGGTTTTCAGCTCGATGCGGTCGATCGCCTCGGCGACCTGGCGCTGCTCTGCCTCAGTTAATAGCGTCATATTGAGTCATCCCTTTTTTCACCAGCCACCGGAAGCACCGCCGCCACCAAAGCCGCCGCCACCGCCACCGAATCCGCCACCACCAAAGCCGCCGCCACCACGCCCCATCCCACCGAGCAAAGCGCCGGCGAGCATCGCACGACCACCACGACCGCGCCGGCCACCACGTCCTCCGCGT
>CAYZFU010000036.1:0-20110 GCA_964477725.1 uncultured Halopseudomonas sp. | reverse complement strand
TTTTCTGGCGATCTGGGCGCGCCCCACGCACCCTTGCTGCCCCCGCCCAAGTCTGCCTGGCAGGCGGATGTAGTGGTGCTTGAAAGTACTTACGGCGATCGTCAGCACGAGGATCGCCGCACCCGCCGCGAGCGATTGCAAAAGGCGCTGGAGTCGGCGCTGTCGGATGGCGGCACGGTGTTGATTCCGGCCTTCAGCATCGGGCGCACGCAGGAGTTGCTGTACGAAATCGAAGAGATCATCTCCCGCGCGAAAAAGCGCAAGAAGCGCGGCCCCGGCAAGGCGCTGGACTGGGAAAACCTGCCGATCATTCTCGATGCGCCGCTGGCGACGCGCTTCACCACGCTGTACCGACAACTCAAGCCGTGGTGGGACAAGGAAGCGCTGCGCCGCGTGCGCGCAGGGCACAAACCGCTGGGGTTCGAGCAGTTGCTGACGGTTGATTCGCATGACAAGCACATGGCAATGGTCAACCGCCTGGCGCAGACCCGGCAGCCTGCGGTGGTAATCACCAGCAACGGAATGTGCAGCGCCGGCCGGATCGTCAACTATCTCAAAGCCATGCTGCACGACCCGCGGCACAACGTGCTGTTCGTTGGCTATCAGGCGCGCGGCACGCCAGGACGCGATATTCAGGAGCACGGCCCGCACGGCGGCTGGGTGGAACTGGATGGCGCGCGTTATGACATTCGCGCAGGCATCGAGACGCTGGGCGGTTATTCCGCGCATGCGGATCAGAAGGGGCTGGTGCGGTTCGTTACCGGCATGCGTCACTGGCCGAAGCAGGTGCGGCTGGTGCACGGGGATGATGATGCCAAGCAGCGCTTGGCCCGACTGCTCCAGGATGCCGCCCAGGCGAAAGGTCGGGCGATGGATGTGGTCATTCCAACGGCATAGTAATCAGACCGCTTGTCGCCTCGTTTGGGTGTGTCAATTGATTGGCGTCACGGATCACGCGGCCTCGGGCGAGGTCCGCTCAATTTGTATGATCCTGCGGTCTTTGAGCGCATTGTCGCCGGGCTATGTTGGGCTTACTATCCGCCGAAAGCCAGTGGCGAACCCTAATATATTCGGTTGTCGCCTGGTATTCGGTGCGCGTACTATCGCGCCCGCAGGCCATGTGCCGCGCGGACTCGTCAGGATGGCGAGCCGCCGCGCGGTCATTCGTTACAGCTGTAGTTTCACAGGAGGTACGACAGGATGTCCCGTCAGGACCGCAATCTTCCCCAGTGGTATTTGATTCAGTGCAAACCCCGCCAGGACGCTCGCGCCGAAGAGCACCTGCGCAATCAGCACTTCGCTTGTTATCGCCCGGTTCGTCCGGTCGAAGCCATGCGCCGCGGCAAGCGTGTGATGATCGACGATTCGTTGTTCCCTGGTTATCTGTTTATCAATCTTTGCCAGTACACCGACAGCTGGCACAGCATCCGCTCGACCCGTGGCGTGGCGCGACTGGTAACGTTCTGCGACAGGCCAGTGGCTGTGCCTGGCGATATCATTGTCGACATCCGTCAGCGTCTGGCCGCCAACGAAGCGCAGCCGCTGTTCGTGCCGGGTAATGCGGTGACGGTCACCGACGGGCCGTTCCGAGACCTGGAGGCCATTTTCAGCAAGGCCGACGGCGAAGAGCGGGCTATCATTCTTCTCAACATGCTGCAGCGGCAGCAGCAGGTCAGTGTGCCGGTGAGGATGTTGCGGGCAGCGGGTTAGATTCATCTCGTTATTGCGTGTGCCGATCATCATTGATGGCTCAATGCAGCGAATCTCCAATAGAAAAATCGAACGTCGATACTAGAGGCCGGGATTTTCCGGACACGAGGGTCGCTACGCTTTGGGCTCGGTCTTGCGCTTTCGTGGCCAAGCGCTTGCACGAAGCGGGTGACGGCTCGGTCGCGCAGCGTCCAAGGCGCTTGATCTGGCTGGTGCGGTCTACCGTTAGGATGAACGTTTGTCCGTCGATGTTGTCTAGGTGCGGCCTAGTCAGGCTTGGCATCGGTTCCCAATTAGCGGGGGAGTGAGATGCCACCAGGACTCATTGATCATCACGGAGGGTCGGCACGTGGCGTCAGATATAAACGAGCATGCGCACCACAACGAATCACAGATCGATTTCTTTGCGCTCCTGGGTGAGCTTTGGCGCGAGAAACTCATCATAAGCGTCTGTGTGCTCCTAGCCGCCGGCGCTGCCATCGTCTATTCAGTTGTTGCGGCAGAGAAATATGAATCTTCTGCAGTGCTGGCTCCGCCCAGGGCATCGGACGTCGCGTCGCTGAATCTGGGCCGGGCCCAGGCGGATCTTTCGCTCATCACCGCATCGGACGTGTATGACATCTTCGTTCGTAGTCTTTTGGCTGGTGCGACGCGGCGGGTTTTTTTTGACGAAGTCTATCGACCGTATCAGCTCGAGCATCACCCGTCCTTGACGCGTGCAGATATGCTCGCTCAGATGCGTAATGACCTCACGGTAGCGGCGGCAGACCCTGCATCGGATCGGGAGCAGCACTCGGTGACCATGCGCGCCCCTGATCCAGAGTTGGCGTCGCAATGGGTCAAGCGCTATATCGAGCTGGCGGAAGCTTCTGCCTCGGTAGATCTCCAGGCGAACATCGAACAGGAGTTATCCAATAGCCGGGTTGCCCTGGAGCAACGCGTCGCCATTCTGCGCACCTCGGCGAAGAACGAACGCGCGGACAGAATAGCGAGACTTCGCGAAGCACTCGCGGTTGCGGATTCGGTTGGGATTGATGACCCGCAAGTTACTACCGGGGACACAGCGGCTTCGGCCGAGCTCGGCGACGTGATCAATGGCAACCTGCTGTATAAACGAGGCTCCAAAGCTATTCGCGCCGAACTGGACATGCTAGCGTCTCGGGAGACTGACGACCCTTTCATCGCAGATCTGCGGGATGTCGAACAAGAGATTCAGCTATTGGGGGTCGTGACGGCTTCGGCTGAGAACGTCAATCTCTACAGGATCGATACCGAAGCGGATGTTCCAGACGATCCTGTTTGGCCCAATAGACCGGTTGTGGTCGCGCTGGGTATTATGATCGGTCTGATTTTCGGTTTGGCGGCAGCGCTCGCACGGATCGCGCGGCGCCGAAGTCGAGGCCATGATGTTAATCGCTAACTCCCCTCGTCGTTTACATAGTCCCAGGATGGCCTGTCACTCGGTATGTCGTTGAGCAAAGCCCTTTCACTACGCCTGGTCTCGTTCGTATGGGTTGGGGCAATCCTCGGGGCGGGCTTTGCTTTCCTGACGCAGGTAGTGCTGGCCAGGGCGCTGCCTCCTGACGCGTACGGCAAGTTTGCCGCAGTGCTGGGCATCGTCATGCTCTTCAGCCCGCTGGCGAGTTTCGGGGTGCCGGGTTTTTGGCTTAGAGCCTTCGGCCACGAGGGTTGGGGCGCCTTGCGCTGGTTGCGTGCATCCCTGATCTTCGCAGTCGGCAGCACATTGCTCATGATCGGCGTACTTTGGGTCTGGGCTTTCTTCGGTCCGCATGATGCCCAGTCGGGTCGTTTGCTGTTGCTGCTCTCGGCCTATCTGCTAGGACAGATGGCTGTTGAAATGTCCGTCGCGAAGTACCAGCTCGAAGAACGCTACTTTGGTGTGGCTCTCTGGCAGATGGCGCCCCATCTGGCGCGCCTGGTAGTTGTCATCTCTTGCGCCGTGTTCATTGAGTCGCCCGGGCTGTTGTTGATCGGAACGGCATATGCGCTTATCTCGGTTGCGGTGCTTGGGTTCTCTGTGCCGGTTTTGGGCCACATGGTCAGGGGCCCGTTGCGCCTCGCCGGGCATGGTGCCGCGCTTATCGCAAGCTCGGTGCAGGCTGCGCGCAGAACGCCGCTCGATGTTGCGCGGCAAGCCTGGCCTTTCGGGCTCGCCAATGCCTTTTTCCTGATTTATTACCAAAGCGACATCATCCTGCTGAAATATCTCGAGGGCGACGCGGCCGCGGGTATCTACAATGTCGCGTTTATCGTGATGGCAGCCGTTTATCTTCTGCCCGGCGTGACGTATCAGAAATTCCTCATGCCGAAAATCCACCGATGGGCGGCCCATGACCGGGCGATGTTCGCCTCTGTTTATCGCCAGGGCAATATTGCAATGCTGATCCTGGGTATCGTCGCAGCGCTGGGCATCTGGGGCTTCGGCGAGTTTGGCGTGACGCTGTTATTTGGCGAGTCATACATGGCGGCAGCGGTTCCGCTTACCATCCTGGCCGTCGGTGCGCCGATCCGGTTTGTGGCGACGAGTGTCGAGTCGGTGTTGGTAAGCGAATCGAACATGAAGCTGAAGGCTGCGATCATGGGGTCAACTGCATTGCTGAACGTTGGATTGAACCTGGTTCTCATACCCCGATACGGCATGAGCGGAGCGGCATGGGCCACCGTTGCCAGCGACGTGTTGCTGTTAATACTGTACCTCGTGGTTGCCCAACGCAAAGTATTCAGGAATCCGGTGTCCTCATGAGTATCGACTCACATGATGTCTCCGCTGCTGCGGTGCCCGTCAGCGTTGTTGTTCCGTGTTACCGGTGTGCGGACAGCCTGGACCGGGCCGTGCGATCCATCGCCGACCAGTCCTGGCGTCCAGCCGAAGTGATACTTGTCGACGATTGCAGCGGTGATGGCACCCTGGACGTCGCATATCGGTTGAAGTCTGAGTTTCCGCAAGGCTGGATAAGGATCGTCGCGCTTCCTGTAAACAGCGGGCCGGGAGCTGCGAGAAATGCAGGATGGGATGTATGTTCGCAGCCATACCTGGCATTTCTGGACGCTGACGATAGTTGGCACGCTCAAAAAATCGAAATCCAGTACGGATGGATGGCGCGCCATCCTGAGGCCGCGCTTACGGGGCATGTCTGCGTGCTTTTCGATCAGCGAGAGCAAGATCACAGGCAATTCGACAAGGGTGAAGCATTCCTTCCCGTGAGTAAGCGGAAGTTGCTTTTATCCAATCAGTTCTCCACGCCGTCTATCATGCTCCGAACAAATTTGGAACAGCGCTTCCCTGTTGAGGGTTATTGCGAGGACTATCATCTCTGGACGGAGATTCTCTGTTCCGGTTTCGCCTGCTTTCGCGCAGAGCTTCCGTTGGCTTATCTATACAAGGCAGGTTACGGTGAGGCGGGGTTGAGTGCCGCGTTATGGAAGATGGAGAAAGGCGAACTCCAGGTGTACCGAAACCTGTGGCACAAAGATTACATCGGCAGCTTCGGCTTTGCCGGGCTCACGGCGTGGTCTGTGCTCAAATTCATGATTCGCTGGGTGCGAGTTACCGCACGGAAAGCGGCAACTAAATGACCGGGGCGCAAGGACGTGATGTTAGCAGCGTTGCCATGCTCGCTTTGCTTGCACCGTTCTTCTTATGGAGTTTTCTCGGCGGTCACAAACAGGTGGTCCTGGGCATCAACTCGGACCACATAGCGACCGGCATCGCATTGCTGGGAGCGGTCGCTATCGTATTGTCCGCACGAAATTACGGGCGCAGAGAGCTGGGTATCGGTAGCGCCATCGTTGTACTGGTCGGCTTGTATCTTGTGTCGGTCTTTCGTTCCCCGGACATCTTTACCGCTCTGGCGCGCATGGCGGAGCATCTTGTGTATCTGGTGATCACTTATGCCGCTGCGTTGCTGTTCAAAGGCCGAACGCACGCCTTATTGAAACTAATGCTGATATGCGCCCTCGTATCGGCCGTGGTGATCGTCATAGCGGCGATTTTTCTTGGCCTTGGTTCGTGGGAACGGGTCACCATTCCGGTCTATGTTGACGGCGGCTTTGCATATTTTCCGTACGGCTACGAAAGCTCGTCGGACCCCAATGTGCTGTCTTACTATGTGTATCTAGGCGCGTTGGTAATGCTTCATCGCAAGAATGCTTCGTTGCGTTGGAACCTGGGCTTCGCCGTGCTCTGTGCTGGCGGAATTCTGACCCTGTCACGCAGCGGTTTTCTCGGTTTCGTGGTAGCCGTCGCCGCGTTTGCCAACGTGATCTTTTCCTACCGGCTGCTTGAGGGGAACGCTCGAATCAAGCTGCAAACGTTATTGTTTTCAGCGTGTGCAATAGTCGCCGTTCTGGCGATATCAGTGATTGGGCTGGATGACATCGGCCGTGTGGTTTATGAACGAATCAATCACCAGGCGTCGAACCAGGACCGAATCATGCGTCTGATCGCCGTGCGCGAGATGATACTCACTGACGTGCCTGGCCTGTTATTCGGAAGCGGCATTGGCTATTCGCGTGCAACCATTGATCCGCATATGTTCTATCTTTCGACAATTCTCGATGTCGGCCTGGCCACCCTGGTGCTGAACTTGGGGCTTATACTGTGGCCAGCGTTCGTCGTGGCATCTCACAAGCATGCGCCACGAGACAAGGCGTTGGTGGTTTCGATCGTGGTGTTCTTCTTGGTCATAGCGCTCTTCTACTGGCATGTGCGTGTCTATTACTTCGTGCTTTTGGTCCTTTTCTGTTTCTACTTCTCATTGGAGCCGGACAACCATGAAGAGGATCTAGACGCTGCAAGCCGACTAACCGGGAGCGAGAGATGAAGGTATTGGTCACAGGTGGAGCAGGGTTTATCGGGCATCGCCTGGTGCAGGCGCTATTGCAGGCCGGACATCACGTGAGGCTGATTACGCGAAAGGAACACGCCGCTGAAGCGTTCCTGGCACATGACGGTTCGCTGGAGGCGATTCGGCTCGATCTGTTGCGGTTCAAGGAGAGCGACACTGATGTCTTCGCGGGATGCGATGTGGTCTTCAACTGTGCAGGCGAGGTTCGCGATGAGTCGCTTATGCAAGCCTTGCATGTCGATGCTACCTCCCGGTTGATCGAGGCCTGTCGCAGCGTTGCCTTATCCGAAGGCCGAGGCATCCATTGGGTTCAGCTGAGTAGTGTGGGAGCCTACGGACCGGTTACCGGACAGGCCAATCGGCAGCGAACCGTCACCGAGCACTCGCAACTCAATCCGGTCGGGGAATACGAGCGAACCAAGACCGAGGCTGACCGGAGCGTGGAGGACGCAGCCGAACCCGGTGTGTTTTCGTATTGCATACTGAGACCGTCGAACGTGTACGGCGCAGGCATGCCGAACGATTCGATCCGACAATGGGGCAGAATGATCCAGAAACGACTTTTTTTCTATGTGGGCGATGCAGACTCGGTCGCAACGTACGTACACGTCGATGATGTAGTCGAGGCCTTGCTGCTGTGTGGCTTCGACGAGCGCGCGCGGAACCGGATCTACAATATTTCAAACGATTGTTACCAGACCGAAGTGGTCGAGGGTATCGCTGCGGCGGTAGGTGCGGCGCCTCCCCGGGTCAGGTTGCCGGAATCGTGGCTCCGCGCCGTTTCGACCGTTTTTGCCTCGATTCACCGCTTTCCTGTGACTTCCTCCCGAGTCGATGCTTTGGTGGCACGGACACGCTACCCTGTCGACAAGCTTCGAACCGAGCTGGGCTTTTCTCCGTCCCGTTCCGTGCCAGAAACCATTTCGGAAGTATTCGAAAAGTGAAACCAGGCGAAACGATATCGCAGGAAAACATTGGCGCAGGGATAAGAGTCGCACGGGTCTCCACCGTGGCGTTTTTCGTAGAGACCCAGTTGCACGCCCAGCTGTCGTCCCTCGTGCAGCACGGCTTCGATGTGACCATTATCGCGAGCGAGCCAGCACTTGAGCGGCCGGTCCAGGGGGCGGATTACCGTTCGGTCGAAATTCCACGCAAGATCAGTCTGGCAAAGGATTTGCGGGCGCTTTACGCCCTGTACCGGCTATTCAAGGAACGTCGTTTCGATATCGTTCATTCGACGACTCCGAAAGCCGGCCTGCTCTGCGCTTTGGCCGGCTCGCTCGCTCGGGTCCCGGTGCGAATGCACACGTTCACCGGACAGCCCTGGGTTGGACTATCCGGCTTGAAAAAACAGCTGTCTAAAAGCAGTGACAGACTGATCGGCTGGCTCAACACCCGTTGTTTCGCTGACAGTGAATCCCAGCGACGCTTTATCGTGGAGCAGAACGTGGTTGTCCCGGACCGCATAGACGTGTTGGGCTCCGGGTCGCTTGCCGGCATCAACTTGCGCCGATTCGACCCCAAGCGAGTTGAATTCACCGACAGAGATCGGTTGAAAAAGGAGTTGGGCATTGCGTCCGAGACCGATGTATTACTGTTCGTCGGGCGCCTCGCGACTGACAAGGGCATCAAGGAATTGCTTGCCGCTTTCGAAGCGGTGGCAGAACAACGCGAGAACGTGACCTTGGTACTTGCCGGCCCTCTCGAGAGCGATATAGATGCTTCGCTGCGCTCGCTGCCGGAATCTGTGCGCGCCAAAATCGTCGCTCCGGGATTCATTGCGGAACCCGAACGATACATGGCCGTAGCGGATCTTCTTGTCATTCCGAGTTACCGCGAAGGTTTCGGCACAGTAGTGATTGAGGCGGCGGCGATGGGGCTTGCCGCGGTTGGCACGGATATCTATGGCCTGTCCGACGCGATCATCGATGGTGAGACCGGCGCCCTGGTTCCGGTACGGAATGCGGAAGTGCTTGCTGCTGCCTTGCTGAAGTTGCTCGCGGATCCCACTCGCAGGCAGGCACTGGGTCGAAATGCCCGGGCACGCGTGCAGCGCGAATATTCCGAGCAGCACATGACTCGGCTGCTGATGGACGAGTACGTCCGTTTGCTAAACGAGGAGAGGGGTCAATGAATACATCCAGGAATGTTGTCGTAACGGGGGCGTCGGGTTTCGTCGGGCGAGCGTTATTGGCCGAGCTGGCCATTCGCGGTTTTGATCCCGTTGGCATTTACCGAAGCAAACCCGCCACCGGTACGCCGGAGACCAAGACATACGTGGTGGGCGACATCGACGACCGGACCGACTGGACCGAGGCGCTCGCGGGTGCTGATGCAGTTGTGCATTGCGCAGCTCGCGTGCATGTGATGAACGACACTTCTGCTGACCCGCTAGCTGAATTCCGCAAGGTGAATGTCGACGCGACACGCAACCTGGCACTTCAGGCTATCGAAGCAGGAATAAAACGCTTCGTCTTTATCAGCTCGATCAAAGTGAACGGGGAGACCACCGACGGGCGCTCGGCATTCACCGCCTCCGATTCTCCCGAGCCGTCCGATCCGTACGGACAGTCGAAATTCGAAGCCGAGGCAGTGCTGAGACAATTGGCCGACGAACACGGCCTGCAGGTGACCATCATCAGACCGGTACTGGTTTATGGTCCGGGGGTGCGTGCCAACTTTCGCAACATTGCCACCTTGGTCGCAAAAGGTGTTCCGTTGCCGCTTGGAGCCATTCACAACAAGCGCAGCCTGGTTGCTCTGGATAATCTGGTGGATTTGATCATAACCTGTATCCAGCATCCGCGGGCGCCAGGCGAAACGTTCCTTGTCAGCGATGGTCGAGACCTTTCCACCTCCGAACTATTATTCGAGATGGGGCAGGCCATGAACAAACCTGCGCGACTGATCCCCGTCCCTTCCAGCCTGATCAAATGGGGCGGTATGGTGTTGCGCAGGGAGTCGATTGTGCAGCGCTTGTGTGGATCATTGCGGGTCGATATTAGTCATACCTGTAACACTCTAGGATGGGAGCCGCCGCTTACGGTTGCGGAAGGCTTGCAGCGCTTCGCCGCACAGATGTCCGGAGGAGAAGCGTAGTGTTCTTGTTATTTCTGGTTACCCTAACCGTAATGTGTTGCTTGCTGACCTGGGTTCTGCGCCGATATGCGATCAGGCGCGGGCTCATGGATGTGCCCAACGCACGCAGCTCTCACACCGAGGTGACGCCGCGTGGCGGCGGGGTAGCGATCGTCATCGCCTTTTCGACCGCGATCCCGGTTTTGATTTACTCAGGACAGCTGGACGAGACCTTCGGTGCCGGACTGTTCCTGGCCGGACTTATCGTAGCGGTCACCGGTTTCGTTGATGATCACGGCCATATTCCGGCTCGCTGGCGTCTCGTGGCTCACTTCGTATCGGCTGGCATCGTCGTCTGGTCGCTTCCGCAGCTGCCGGCCTTTGCGTTTTTCGGCAGCTCCGTCGAACTGGCGTGGGTTGCAGTACCGCTGGCAGTGTTATGGCTGGTCTGGATGCTGAATCTATACAATTTCATGGATGGCATAGACGGCATCGCTACGGTGGAGGTGGTGACCGTGTCATTTTCGGCCGGGCTCTTGTACATGCTTAGCGACAATAGCGAGCACGTCGGTCCGGTACTCGCACTCGGAGCCACTGCGTTGGGCTTCCTCGTCTGGAATTTTCCGCCCGCCAGGATATTCATGGGAGATGCCGGAAGCGGATTTCTCGGGATCGTTTTGGGCGCGTTGGCTCTGCAGGTGTTGGCCTGGGCGCCGGAATTGATCTGGGCCTGGCTGATTCTGCTGAGCGTCTTTCTGGTCGATGCGACACTGACCCTTCTGGTGCGCTTGCTTCGCGGAGAGAAGGTGTATGAAGCGCATCGCTCTCACGCTTACCAGTTCGCTGCGAGGAAATTGGGTCGCCACCTTCCGGTTACCGTTGGAGTATTGGTAATAAATATTTTTTGGTTGCTGCCTTGGGCATGCGCTGTCGCATTGGGTGGGATCGCAGGCCCCTGGGCTATCATCGCGGCAGCGTCCCCGCTATGTTTGCTGGCAATCCGGTTTCGCGCTGGCCAGGCTGAATAGGTCTGATCCCTCCTGGCTGAAATGGAACTTACCGGCAAGTAAGCGATCCACCTTTCTGGCAGATTGACGTACCGTCTCTACACGGACTGCTTCGGATCGTGTGTAGACACTCGTAGAGTTCTTACGGATACATGGAGTTTATGTGAAGGTTACTAAAGCGGTTCTTCCCGTCGCGGGTCTCGGTACTCGTTTTCTTCCCGCCAGCAAAGCCATCCCGAAGGAGATGGTGACTGTTGTCGATAAACCTGTCATTCAGTACGTCGTTGAAGAGGCTTTGGCTGCCGGCATCGACGAAATCATTCTCGTCACCCACTCCAGCAAGAAAGCCATCGAGGATCACTTCGACGTGCACTACGAGCTCGAAGCCGAGCTCGACCGCCGCGGCAAGCACGAACTGCTCGAAGTGCTCCGCGCCACGGCACCAGCCAACCTCAAGGTCACTGCAGTGCGCCAGGGCAAGGCGCTGGGCCTCGGTCACGCGGTCAACTGCGCCCGTGCTGTGGTAGGCGACGAGCCGTTTGCGGTCATGCTTCCGGATGTGCTGGTCGAGCAGCAGGGTTCGAAGGTGGACCTGGGTGTGATGACGGAGCACTTCGCTGAGACAGGCCGTGCCCAGATCATGGTGGAGCCTGTTCCTTACGAGCTGGTGAGCCAATACGGTGTCGTTGACGTGGCTGGGGTTGACCTTCAGGCGGGCGAGGGCACGGCGATGCATCGGGTGGTGGAAAAGCCGCCGCGTGAAGAAGCGCCTTCCAATTTGTCGATCGTCGGCCGGTATGTGCTGCCGGCGCGGATTTTCGAGCTGCTCGACGAAACCAAGCCCGGTGCTGGCAATGAGATTCAGTTGACCGATGCCATCGCTACGCTGATGAAAGAGCAGGGCGTCGACGCCTTCCGTATCGCCGGTCGTTCGTACGATTGCGGCAGCAAGCTTGGCTATCTCGAGGCGACCGTTGCATACGGCGTCAAGCATCCCAAACTCGGTGAGGGGTTCCGGGACATTCTCAAGCAATACACCTAAAGGGGCAGCCATGTTCATCGATGTGTATGGAGACACGTTGTGCGCTTTGGTGAGTGCCGCTGCCCTGGCCTCTACCGGACATAACGTAACAATGCGGGTCCCCAAGGGGCCCGCAGCCACCACCCTGGCCCGGGGCGGTTGCCCGTTTCGTGAGCCGGGGCTTGCCGAAATGATGGCCGAACAGACCACGGCAGGCCGGTTCAAACTTGCCCGCGTCGATGAACCCATTGGCGACAAGACCTCGGTCGTCTGGCTCGCGCTTTCCCCCAATGACACCGAGATCGCCTACGAGGCTATCGCGGCATTGCCGGCCGGGCCCGAGCGCAGCTGGCTGTTGATCAACCAATCGACATTCCAGGTCGGTACCACTGAGGCATTACAGAAAGCCTTGCGCGAACTGCCAGGAGCGGAGACGGCGCAGCGCGCTGCGGTAGCTGTACCGGATCTGCTAACCGAAGGCGGCGCTTTGCAAAGTTTCACCCAGGCGTCGCAGTGGCTGGTCGGTTGCGACTCGGACTGGGCGCAACGCATGACCGCCGAGATTCTTCGTCCCTTTAACCGCCGCGTCGATCGCATGATGTTCATGCTCCCGCGTGAGGCTGAGTTCACCAAGCTGGCGATCACTGGCATGCTGGCGACCCGCCTCAGCTTCATGAACGACATGGCGAATCTGGCCGATATGCTTGACGTGGATATCGAGCGGGTCCGTCGCGGCATGGGCGCCGACAAACGCATCGGTGAGGGTTATCTCTACCCTGGCTGTGGCTTCGGCGGGCTGAGCTTCTCGCGTGACGTTATGAGCCTCGCCTCGACTCTGCAGTTGAGCGGCATCCAGGCGCAGCTGCTGGATCAGGTTCTCCGCATAAATGAACGCCAGAAGGAATCGCTGTTCCGCAAGCTCTGGCGCTATTACGGCACCGACCTGCGCGGGCGTAAGATCGCTATCTGGGGGGTGGCTTTCAAGCCCGAGACGGCGCGAATCGACAATGCTCCGGCATTGCGACTGATCGAAGCCATGTGGGCCCAAGGGGTGCAAGTTCACGTACACGATCCCCGTGCGTTGTCGGCATTGGCGGAGTGGGCTGGCGGGCCGCGTGAGGATCTCGTGCTGCATCAGGATCCGTACGCTGCACTGGTCGATGCCGATGCGCTGATGCTGGTCACCGAATGGAAAGCCTACTGGAGCCCTGACTTCGCTCACATGAAAGCAAGCATGAGGCATCCGCTGCTGCTTGACGGTCGCAATGTGTGGGACCCGGAGCACATGAAAGAGCTCGGGTTCGAGTACTACGGAATCGGACGACGCTGATGACTGACGCCAAGAAACGCCAATGGGATGAGTTGCTTACGCATGGAGCGACGGCCAGCAAGCAGCATCTCGCCGATCTGTTCGCTGAAGACCCCGACCGGTTTGCCAAGATGCACCGGCAGTTTGGACCGCTGCTGTTCGATTTTTCCAAGCAGCGCGTCACCGAAGAAACACTGAATCAGCTGTTCGAACTGGCACGCACCCACGAACTGAGCGAATGGATAGCCCGACTGTTTGCCGGTGAGAAAGTCAACGACACCGAAGGTCGCGCGGCCATGCACTGGGCCTTGCGTCTTCCTCGGGACGCGGTATGCCAGGTCGACGGCGAAAACGTTACCACCCAGGTTCACCAACAGCTTGAGCGCATGGAGCGTATCGTCGCGAAGATCCAGGCCGGACAGTGGCGTGGCGCTACCGGTGAGGTAATTACGGATGTGATCAATATTGGCGTCGGCGGTTCTGACCTCGGCCCGCTGATGGTCACCGAGGCGCTGGCCGACTTCTCGACGCGGACGCGCCATCGCCTGAATATCCACTTCGCTTCGACTATTGACGGTAGCCAGCTTTCTCAGCTGTTGCGGGACAAGAAGCCGCAGACCACGCTGTTCATCGTATCGTCAAAATCCTTTACGACGATCGACACGCTGACCAACGCATCCACGGCGCTGCAATGGCTGCAACGATCGTTCGGCAAGCGGGCCAGCTCCAGCATCCTGCACTGTCACTTCGTCGGGGTTTCCGCTTCGCCAGACAAGATGACCGAGTGGGGCATTGCCGAGGAAAACCAGACTGGCTTCTGGGGCTGGGTGGGTGGACGTTACTCCATGTGGTCGGCCATCGGTCTGCCGATCGCGCTGAAGATCGGCATGCAGGGATTTCGCGATTTCCTTGCCGGCGCCTACGACATGGATGAGCATTTCAAGCACGCCCGCTGGGAGGACAATCTCCCGGTCTTGATGGCGATGATCGGCGTGTGGAACACCAATGTACTGGGTATCAATGGTCTGGCAATCCTGCCCTACGATGGCCGATTGAAGCAGTTGCCGCTGTATCTGGAACAGCTGGAAATGGAGTCCAACGGCAAGAGCGTGACCCGGGAAGGCGAGCCGGTGGAACATGCGACCTGTCCGATCATCTGGGGCGACGTCGGCCCGAACGCGCAGCATGCGTTCTATCAGCTATTGCATCAGGGTACCGAGGCCGTCACCTGTGACTTCATCGTGCCGGTGCGCCGCTATCACGAGTCGTTGCACCATGATGCGGCTGATGAGCTCATTGCCCAGCACGAGTTGTCTCTGGCCAATTGCCTGGCGCAGTCGCGTTTGCTCGCGCTGGGCGACGCCGCTCTGAAAAATGCCGAAAGCGAACCGTTGTACAAGCGTTATCGCGGCAATCAGCCGAGCTCGACACTGCTACTGGACGAGCTGAACCCCTATAGCCTCGGCGCGCTGATCGCACTGTATGAACACAAGGTCTTCGTCCAGTCAGTTGTTTGGGGCATTAACCCATTTGACCAGTGGGGCGTGGAGATGGGCAAGAAGATCGCCATGACCACCCTCGGCAAGATTCGCGGCGAAGACAACGAACTGGATGACACCGATGTGTCCACGGCCGGGCTGCTGCGCCGGATCCGTGCAGAATGGAAATAACGGGAAACGACATGACACAGCTGACTTGTTTCAAGGCATACGACATCCGCGGCCAGCTTGGCACCGAGCTGAACGAAGACATCGCCTATCGCATCGCGCGTGGCTTCGCGAAATTTCTCAAGCCGCGTCGCATTGTGCTTGGGGGCGACGTGCGCGAGACCTCGCCGGAACTGAAGGCGGCGCTCGCCAACGGCCTGCGTGACGAGGGTGTGGATGTGCTCGATCTGGGGCTGGCCGGCACCGAAGAGGTGTACTTCGCCACGTTTCATCTGGAGGTCGACGGCGGGATCGAAGTAACCGCTTCGCACAACCCGATCGATTACAACGGCTTCAAACTGGTGCGTGAAGGCTCGCGTCCAATCTCTGCGGACACCGGGCTGTCGGACATTCGACAAATGGCAGAGCAAATGGATGTCGAGCTGAAGGACGGCCGCGACCCGTCGGTGCCAGACAGTGCCCGGGGCAAGTACGAGCGAGTCGATACCCGTCAGGCATTCGTCGAGCATTTGATGGGTTACATCGAGCCGGACAAGTTCAAGCCGCTCAAGCTTGTGGTCAACGCGGGGAACGGAGCAGCCGGCCCGGTGATCGATGCGATCGAGCAGGCATTCCAGCAAAGGCAGATTCCGGTGACCTTCGTGAAGATCTGTCACGAGCCGGACGGCACCTTTCCCAACGGTATCCCTAACCCGATTCTGATCGAGAACCGCGAGACGACCAGCAAGGCTGTGCTCGAGCACGGTGCCGATATGGGGATCGCCTGGGACGGCGACTTCGACCGCTGCTTCCTGTTCGACGAGCAGGGTCGCTTTATCGAAGGCTATTACATCGTTGGTCTGCTGGCAGAGGCCTTCCTGAAAAAAGAGCCGGGCGCTGCGATCATTCACGATCCACGGCTTGTCTGGAACACTGTTGAGCAGGTCGAAGAGAACGGTGGCCGGGCGGTACAGACCAAGGCCGGCCACGCGTTCATCAAGGAACGCATGCGCAAGGAAGATGCGGCCTATGGCGGCGAAATGAGCGCGCACCATTATTTCCGCAACTTCGCCTACTGCGACAGCGGCATGATTCCGTGGCTGCTGGTGGCTGAGTTGCTGTGCCGCAAGGGCGGAGCGATGTCGGAGATGGTTGGTGAACGTATTGCAGCGTATCCGTCTTCCGGTGAAATCAACCTGAAGGTCAGCGATGCGCCGACGGTCCTCAAAGCGATCGAAGCGCAATACTCCAAGGATGCACTGGATGTGGATTACACCGACGGGGTAAGCATCAGCTTTGCTGACTGGCGTTTCAATCTGCGGGCGTCGAATACCGAACCGGTTATTCGCCTGAACGTGGAAAGCCGTGGCGACTTCGACCTGATGGAACGCGAAACGCAGCGACTACTCGAAGCTATCAAGACACAGTGATTTGAGTGGCGAGCGCTGGGTTCGACGAATAGCGTCTGCGGGCGCTGTTTCTATTGTGACGACTGAAACCGGATGGAATGACTGACTTGCTCAAAGATCGCTTGGTAGCCCTGAGCTACACACAAAAACGCACAGTGCAGATTGTCGCTGATGTGATGCTGATCTGGGTTGCCCTGTGGCTGGCTTTCTATCTTCGTTTGGGGAGCGAAGGTTGGCTCTGGCCTGGTCGGGGACAGATTCAGATTTTCGCGCTGGCGCCGATACTCGCGATCCCTTTTTTTATCAAGATGGGAATGTACCGCGCCGTGATGCGTTACATAGGCACTGACGCACTCGCTTGTATATTCAAATCGGTTTCTGTCGGGTTGCTCGCACTTGGCAGCGCCATTCTGGTTCTGGATATCTCTGGGACAGGGATATTCCGCTCTCGTTCGGTGCTGTTCATGTACTGGTGCCTGAGCCTGTTGTTGATCGGCGGCTTGCGGCTCGTGGCTCGTGAGTATTTCACTGGGGACTGGTTCACAGCTGGGCGAGCGATAATACGAAATGAGGATAGTTCTACTGGCACACCCGTCGCCATCTATGGCGCCGGGGCCGCAGGAAACCAGCTACTGGCCTCGATCAAGATCGACGGATCTTACAAGCCTGTCGCATTCGTCGACGACAATCCGAACCTGGCCGGGCGGAAGGTGGCCGGTTTGTTGGTATATCCGTCCGCACAGATAGGGGAAATGATTGCCGCCACGGGGGTGGAAGATCTGTTTCTGGCGATCCCTTCGGCCAGCCGTGCTTACCGCCAGAATTTGCTCACGACGCTCGAACGATACCCGCTGCACGTGCGTACCATGCCGGCGATTGCTGATATCGCCTCCGGCAAGGTCAAAGTTGATGATCTTCAGGAAGTCGACGTCGCGGACCTGCTCGGTCGCGATTGCGTTCCGCCGGAACCAAGCCTGTTTCAGCGATGCATCAAGTCTCGCGCTGTAATGGTCACTGGCGCCGGCGGCTCCATAGGTAGCGAGCTGTGCCGTCAGATCATTTCGGCGGAGCCCAAGACGCTATTATTGTTCGAGCACAGTGAGTTTGCACTCTATGCGATACATACCGAGCTCGAAGCTTTGATAGCCGCGAACGGCTTGGACGTTCAGCTCGTGCCGATTCTGGGCTCAATCCGAAACAAGAGCCGGCTGGAGCAGGTTACAGCCAATTGGAGCGTCAGCACGATTTACCATGCCGCTGCTTACAAGCACGTTCCGCTCGTGGAGTTTAATGTTGCCGAAGGAATAATGAACAATGTCTTCGGAACTTTGAATGTGGCTCAGGTGGCGATCAAATGTCAGGTTGAGAATGTCGTATTGATCTCTACCGACAAGGCGGTCAGACCAACCAATGTGATGGGCTCGACCAAGCGGCTGGCTGAGATGCTGTTGCAAGCCCTTAGTGCTGAACCGGCGCCCAACCTCTGGGGATACGATCCGACCGTCAAGCATATGAACCGTACCAGATTTACAATGGTTCGCTTTGGAAACGTGTTAGGTTCCTCTGGTTCTGTGATACCGCTTTTTCGCGAGCAAATACGTGCCGGCGGGCCTGTTACTGTAACCGATCCGGAGATAACTCGTTATTTTATGACGATTCCGGAGGCGGCACAGCTGGTCATTCAGGCAGGATCGATGGGGGCCGGTGGGGACGTGTTCGTTCTCGATATGGGGGAGCCGGTGAAAATTGCCAGCTTGGCTCGCAAGATGATTTCGCTATCAGGGCTTACGGTCAAGGATCGAAGCAACCCGCAAGGTGATGTCGAGATCGTTTTTACCGGCCTGCGGCCAGGCGAAAAGCTCTACGAAGAATTGCTGATTGGCGACAACCCCCAGGAAACCCAGCACCCAAAGATCAGGCGTGCAAGCGAAGTGTATGTTTCGTGGGACAAGCTTATGCCGATACTCGACGTCATTCGCGCAGCGGTACGCAACAGTGACTATGAACTCATCAGGTCGACCTTGCTTGACACTGCGCTCGGCTATGAGCCAACCACGGGTATCGTGGATCTGCTGTATCAACCGCAGGAACAGGCAAGAATGAAACTCAACCGGAGCTAGGATCCGGCTGAGTTTCGGTTGGTTATTCGACTGTTACCGACTTGGCCAAGTTGCGAGGCTTATCCACGTCGGTGCCTTTCACCAGCGCCACGTGATAGCTGAGCAGCTGTAGCGGGATGGTGTACAGGATCGGCGAGATAGATTCGGCTACCCATGGTAGGCTGATGGTTTCGGTGCTACCGTCCTCGCTCTGTTCGACCGTCTCGCAGGCGAAGGTGATCAACTGCCCACCGCGCGCCCTTACCTCTTCCAGATTCGACTTCAGTTTCTCGAGCAGTGCATCGCTTGGCGCTACGCTGACGACGGGCATATCTTCGTCCACCAGTGCCAACGGTCCGTGCTTCAGCTCGCCAGCGGCATACGCCTCGGCGTGAATGTACGAAATTTCCTTGAGTTTGAGTGCGCCTTCCATGGCGATGGGGAAGTGCGTACCGCGCCCGAGGAAGAGTGCGTGATGCTTGTTGGCGAAGCGCTCGGCAAGCTCGGCAATGCGTGCGTCGAGCTGCAACGCCTGCTCGACCATACCAGGGAGCGACTTCAGCGCGTTGATATTGGTGATGATTTGCTGCTTGTCGCCGCCGCGCGCCTGCACCAGGGCCGTGGTCAACCAGAGCAAAGCGACCAGCTGGGTGGTAAACGCCTTGGTCGAGGCTACGCCGATTTCCGGACCGGCATGGGTCAGCAGACGCCAGTTGGCTTCGCGTACCAGTGAGCTGCCCGCGACGTTGCACAGTGCCAGCGTCGCCAGGTAACCCTGGTCCTTGGCGAAGCGCAGGGCGGCCAGCGTGTCGGCGGTCTCGCCGGACTGGGAGATGGTGATCAGCAGCGTGTTCTTCGGTACGACGACGGTGCGGTAGCGATATTCGCTGGCCACTTCCACCTGACAGGTAATGCCTACCTGCGCCTCGATCCAGTAACGGGCCACCAGACCGGCGTGAAAGCTCGTGCCGCAGGCAACGATGTGTACGTGTTCGATGTCGGCCAGGCGCGTCTCGGCTTCCGGTCCGAGCAGGGCGGTCAGAACGTGGTCGTCACCCAGGGTGCCGGCCAGAGTCTGGGCAATGGCTTCGGGCTGCTCGTAGATCTCCTTGAGCATGAAGTGGCGGTACTCGCCCTTGTCCAGGCTATGCGCCGCATGCTCGTAACGCTTCACCGGCCGGTCGACCGCCTCATGCTTGAGGTTCCATATGTCGCATTGCTCGCGGCTGACCCGAGCGTAATCGCCTTCTTCCAGGTAGCGGAAGCAGTCGGTGACCTGCAACAGGGCCAGCGGATCCGAGGCGATGTAGTGCTCTTCGACGCCCTCGCCGATGACCAGCGGGCTGCCCATGCGCGAGCAATACAGGGTTTCCGGCTCGTCTTCGTGGATCACAGCAAGGGCGTAAGCCCCGTGAATCTCACCGAGCGTCTGACGGAATGCCTCGAGCAGGTTGTTGCTTTGCCCGTAGTGATACGCAAGCAGGTGGGCGACGACTTCGGTGTCGGTTTCCGAGGTGAAGGTGTAGCCAAGTTCCTTGAGTTTCTTTCGCAGCGGCGCGTGGTTCTCGATGATGCCGTTGTGGACAACGGCCAGGCCATTTGAAATGTGTGGATGCGCGTTGTGTTCGGCCGGCTTGCCATGCGTCGCCCAGCGCGTATGAGCAATGCCCAGATGACCGAGGGCTGGAGTTTCGCTCAGGCTGTTCTCCAGTTCGATTACCTTGCCGACGGCGCGGACGCGCTGGATATTCCGATCGTCGGACATCACCGCGACACCGGCCGAGTCGTAGCCCCGGTACTCAAGGCGCCGCAGCCCCTCGATCAGAATGGGGGTGATGTTACGTTGAGCAATGGCGCCGACGATTCCGCACATGGGGTGTCCTTGTTGCGAGCTGCAAAAAGGACGAAGTTTAGCACCGCGCTATACGACAAGGTAGCGCCGGTGGGGTGGTCGGCTTGGTCA
>CAYZFU010000035.1:0-20445 GCA_964477725.1 uncultured Halopseudomonas sp. | reverse complement strand
CGTGGCTTCGCTAGATGCTCAACGTCCAGTCGTAGTCGATGATGACTGGCGCGTGTTCGGAGAAGCGAACCTTGCGCGGAATCTGTGCATTCTTCACGAAGCGTCGCAGGCCCGGGGTGAGGAACTGGTAATCGAAGCGCAAGCCGAGATTGAGATCCTGCGCCTGCTCGCTGTCCGGCCACCAGCTGTACAGGTCCGACTCGCGGGTGACCTCGCGCAGGGCGTCGACATAACCCATGTTGCCGAATATCTCATCCATCCAGGCCCGTTCCGGCGCCATGAACCCAGGCTGGTGCTGGCAGTCGCGCCAGTTCTTCACGTCCAGCTTCAGATGCGCCACGTGCAACGAGCCGCAGTAGATGAATTCGCGACGCTTGCGGCGCTGCTTGTTCAGGTAGCCCGTGAAGTCGTTCATGAACTTGAATTTCTGGTTCAGGTCGGCATCGCCGTTGCGTCCGGAAGGCAGTAGCAGGCAACCGATGCTGACCTTGTCGAAATCGGCCTGGATGAAGCGGCCATAACGATCGGCCAGCTCGAAGCCGAGCCCCATGATGATCGCTTTCGGCTGAATCTTGCTGTAGATGGCGACGCCACCCTGGCTGGGCACTTCCGCCTCGAAGCAGTACTGCCAGTAGCCATCGATCCAGTACGGGTCCTGTTCCAGTTCGGGGGCGGTAACGCGAATATCCTGTAGGCAGATGACGTCGGCGTCCTGCGTGCGCAGCCAGTCGAACAGACCCCGGGCCGCCGCGGCCTCGACGCCATTGACATTCAGACTGATTATTCGCATGCATGGCTCCCCTGAAATCGAGCGTGTATGATAACCGAGCTTGCGGGTTTTTTGTTAGACGAGGGTGGGATGCACGAATATCAACGAGAGTTCATTCGCTTTGCGCTTGATCGGGACGTTCTGCGTTTCGGCGAGTTCACCCTCAAGTCGGGTCGCAAGAGTCCGTACTTCTTCAATGCGGGGCTGTTCAACGACGGTACGTCGCTTGGACGCCTGGCACGCTATTACGCCCAGGCTTTCATTCACAGCGACCTGGACGAAGTAGACGTTATTTTCGGTCCCGCCTATAAAGGAATTCCGCTTGCGGCCGTTACGTCAGTAGCACTGGCGGAAAGTTTCGATCGCAATCTGCCTTATTGTTTCAACCGCAAGGAAGCCAAGGATCATGGCGAAGGCGGGTCGCTGGTAGGCGCACCGCTGCAGGGCCGGGTATTGATCATCGACGATGTGATCACCGCAGGCACTGCGGTACGTGAAGTGATGGAGATCATTCGCGCCGCAGGAGCCACCCCGGCCGCCGTGATGATCGCATTGAATCGAGAAGAGCGTGGCCAGGGTCAGCTGTCGGCCATTCAGGAAGTCGAACGTGATTTCGGTATTCCGGTCATCAGTATCGTGTCGCTTACCCAGGTCCTGTCGTTCCTCGAGGAAGATGCCGAACTGCGTCACCACCTGCCGGCCGTGCAGGCGTATCGGGCGCAGTACGGAATTTGAACTAGACCATGAGCGTCAGGCTCCAGGATGGGGTGTCCGGGTTATGCGCAAGCTGCTGTGCTGGGTAGGTCTCGGTCTGTTGGGCAGTCTGCCGGCTCTGGCGCAGGCGGAGCTCTACAGGTATATCGACGACCGGGGGACTACAGTCCTCGATAGCCGTGTGCCGGCCGAGTTCATCAGTCGAGGCTATGAAGTGCTCGACGCCCAGGGCCGCGTCAAGCAGACAATTCCTGCTGCGCCGACCCGTGAAGAGCGGGAAGCGGCTCGTCGGGCCCGGGCCGAGCAGGAGCGCCAGCGCGCCGCCGATGCCACCTTGTTACGCCTCTACAGCAGTCCGAGCGATCTCGATCGCGCGCGGCAGCGACAGATCACCCAGATCGACAACCTCATCACTACCACCGAAGGCAATATCGCCGCATTGCGCGATCAGCGTGACGAGTTGCAAGCACGCGCTGCTGCCCAGGAGCGCGCGGGCCGCAAGGTGGATCAGCAGCTGATCAACGAGTTGAGCGGATTGGATGACGAAATTCTGCGCCTGCAACGGGTAATCGCCAGCAAGCGCGACGAGATTATCGAGGTCAACCTGGCCTTCGCCCGTCAACGGGATCGACTGGTCGCGCTGATCGGCGACATCCAGCCTCAGTAGCCGGATGCGCCGTGCATCTAATTCGCCGCATCCTCCGGTGCCGTCCGCTCGTACCCTTTCACCGCCTCGCGGAATTGCTCCGGAATAGGCTTGGGCCGGCGAGTCTGCTGGTCGGCGTATACGTAAGTAATTTCACCGGTGAGCAGTAGCCTGTCATCGCGATAGATACCGATGACGAACAGCATGCTTGAATTGCCCAGGCGCGCGATACGCACATGCACATCCAGCAGGTCGTCGTTTTCCGCCGGCGAGCGGTATTCAAGCAGCGTACGCACGGCGAAGAAATCGCCGCCCTTGGCCCCGGTATCGCCGCCACTGCTTCCGGTCAGCGCGCGAAAATATTCCGTGATGCCGATGTCCGCATAGGTCAGATAGTGCCCGTTGAAAACGATGCCCTGCATGTCTACTTCGGACCAGCGCACGCGTAGTTGGTGACAGAGTTTGAAGTCTTCGCGCTGCATGATCATTCCGGCTTTTGATTGGTGATCAGCGTGCCGACGCCGGCATTGGTGAACACTTCCAGCAGCACGGCGTTGGGCACGCGGCCGTCGACGATAATTGCACTGCCGACGCCACCCTGTACCGCATCCAATGCGCAGCGGATCTTCGGCAACATGCCGCCGTAGATGGTCCCGTCTTCGATCAGCGCGTCAACCTGGGCGGTGGTCAAGCCGGTCAGTACGGTTCCTTGCTTATCCATCAGCCCGGCGATATTGGTCAGCAGCATCAGCTTCTCGGCCTTCAGCGCTTCGGCTACCTTGCCCGCTACCAGATCGGCGTTGATGTTGTACGAGGCGCCATCCGAGCCGACGCCAATCGGCGCGATGACCGGAATGTAGTCATCGGAAACCAGGGCGTTGATCAGTCCGACGTTGACCGATTCCACTTCGCCCACCTGGCCGATGTCGATGATTTCCGTCTTGTCCAAACCGGGCGTGCGCCGGCTGACCTTGAGCCGCCGCGCCTTGATCAGGCCCGCATCCTTGCCGGTGAGGCCGATGGCACTGCCGCCGGCCTGGTTGATCAAATTGACGATGTCCTTGTTCACCGAACCGCCGAGCACCATCTCCACCACGTCCATGGTTTTCGAGTCGGTGACACGCATGCCCTCGATGAATTCGCTCTGAATGTTCAGTCGCTTGAGCAGATCGCCGATCTGAGGCCCGCCCCCGTGAACCACCACCGGATTGATACCCACCGTTTTCATCAAAACGATATCGCGCGCGAAACTGTTCTTCAGGTCCTCGCTCTCCATGGCGTTTCCACCGTACTTGATGACGATGGTCTTCCCGGTGAAGCGTTGAATGTAGGGCAGCGCCTCGGTCAGGACTTTGGATACCTGGGCGGCGGCTTCGCGGCTCAACATGTAGGGATATCTCCTGGCGGTCAGAAAGTCAGTTCAAGATCAGGGGCGACGGCCGCCAGCTGATCGCGGAATAGCTGTTGGACAGCTTCGAGGTCCTGAGGTTTATCCGCTTCGAATCGCAGCACCAGCACCGGTGTGGTGTTCGAGGCACGAACCAGGCCCCAGCTTGACGGATAATCGACGCGTATGCCGTCGATACCGGTCAGCTTGCCCTGTCCCCAGTCGGCTTGCTGGCGCAAGGCTTCGATCAGTTCGAATTTGCGGCTTTCGCCCACGGCAATGTTTATCTCGGGCGTCGTCAGCCCGGACGGATATTGCGCCATCAGCTCGCTGCTGGAAAAGCCCTGTGGCTGAACGGAAAGAATCTCCAGCACTCGACAGGCGCTGTACAGTCCGTCATCGAAACCGTACCAGCGCTCCTTGAAGAAAATATGGCCGCTCATCTCGCCGCCGAGCAGTGCGCCGGTTTCCTGCATCTTGGCCTTGATCATCGAATGACCTGACTTCCACATCACCGGCCGCCCCCCGACGCGGCTGATCAAGGCGGGGAGGCGGCGGCTGCACTTGATGTCGAAGACGATATCGGCACCCGGCTGACGGGTCAGCACATCCTCGGCCAGCAGCATCAACAGCCGATCCGGGTAGATCATCTCACCGTCACTGGTCACCACGCCCAGGCGGTCGGCATCGCCGTCGAAGGCCAGACCGATATCGGCTTCGTGCCGGCGGACCTGCGCGATGAGCTCGGCCAGGTTTTCCGGCTTGCCCGGGTCCGGATGGTGGTTGGGGAAGGTGCCGTCGACATCGCAGTACAACGGAATCACGGTACAGCCCAGTTCCTCGAAAAGCGCCTGGGCGAGGACACCGGCAACGCCGTTGCCGCAGTCGATGACCACCTTGAGCGGGCGTGCAATGACCACGTCGTCGACGATACGCTGGACGTAGGCGGGAAGCAGGTCGAGCTGTTCACGGCTTCCTGCTCCGGCAGTCAGGTCGTTCTGCTTGAGTCGAGTGTGCAGGGCCTGGATGCGCTCGTCAGCAAGCGTCTGACCGGCAATGACCACTTTCAACCCGTTGTAGTCGGCCGGGTTGTGGCTTCCGGTGAGCATCACGCCTGAGGTGGCATCGGTGGTCGCCGTGGCGAAGTAGACAACGGGCGTAGGCACCATGCCCAGATCGACTACCTGGCATCCCGACTCCATCAGCCCCCGGATCAGCTGTCCACTGAGCTCCGGGCCGGACAAGCGTCCGTCGCGCCCGACGGCGATCCGTGGCTGACCGGCAGCGATGGTTTCGCTGCCAATGCTGCGTCCGAGCCAATACAGGAACTCCTCGTTGAGCGTGCGGCCGACCACACCGCGGATGTCATAGGCGCGGAAGATTTCCGCCGGCAGTTGGGGGATGCTCGGTGCGGCGGGCTGATTGCCGGCCATGTCGAACGGGTCCTCGCCGTCGAGGATGTCGATATCGAGTATTTCCGGTTCGCTCGCGATGGCGGGACGAGTGGTGGGCTTCGCGCTGACAGGGGCTGCCGGCTCGCGGTAAGTTTCCGGGTTAGGCCCGAGCTTCTGACCGCTGCGGCTGGCCAGACGCATAATGCTCTGCCCGACCGGTTCAAGCGGCCCGAGTTTGAGCCCTGCAGCTTTGTGCCCGAGCGTCAGCTGATCGAGCGTGCTGGCGTCGGTCTGCAAGGCGCTCGTCCATTCGCGCTGCAGCCAGAGCAGGGCGGCCAGCGCACCGGCCAGAGCCAGCAATGCCGCCCCGGCAAGCCAGAGCGGATTGATCAGGCCGGATACCAGCGCGCTCCCCGGGATGAATTCGATGGACCAGGCGGGATTGCCTGTCGGCAGTCGAATGGGTTCACCCGAGCCGCTGCCGCGCTGGAGCAGGCGCTGCTCGGGCGCAGCGGGGAACTGTTGAATGAGCGCCACTGCGCCGGCTTCGGGTGGCAGCGGTGGTAATGCAGAGGCCAGCCGCTCTATATCGAACACCACCACCAGCGTCCCGCCGATGCTGGCGTTCGGCGTGGCACGAAGCGGGCGCGCAGCGTAGACCTTCCATTCACCGTTGACCTGATGCGCCTCGAGTGGCACGGGCATCCCGCGTTCGGCGCGACGAATCATGTCCAGGGCGGCGAAGCTGAGCGGCGCCTGGCTATCCTCGACGGGCTGCGCCTGACCGGGCAGGTGTGCATAGACTGCCAGGCTGTCGGCATACATGTAGCGCATCAGTCGCTGGAGCGTCGGGCTGGTGCCCTGTTGCAGCGTGACCTGCAATTGCGGATTGGCTGCTGCAGTTTCGATATCCGCTTCGATCTGCGCTACCGCCTGGTTCAGTGCGCCTGCCTGCTGGCTGGCGTAGGCCTGCGCCATATCGCGCTCGTAACGCTGGTTGCCTGGCCCGAACAGCGCCGTCCAGATCAATGCCGCGGCGGCGGCGATGCCGGCAAGGGCGAGCAATAGCGGTAACAGGGTGCTGGGCAGGGCGGACGACCCTGAATCCCCGGAAGATCTATTGAGCTTCATTTCCGTAACGCCTCCCTGCTTGGAATTATTGTTCAGTGGCTGCCAGTATGACCGAATCCGCCCGCCCCGCGCGTACTGTCGTCGAAGGTTTTGACAATATCGATACGTGCCTGCAGAACCGGCACCAGTACCAGCTGAGCGATGCGCTCGCCGGGCTCGATGGTGAAGGCTGCCTGGCCGCGGTTCCAGCAGGAAACCATCAGTTCGCCCTGGTAATCCGAATCGATCAGCCCGACCAGGTTACCCAGGACGATGCCGTGTTTGTGGCCCAGTCCCGAGCGCGGCAGGATCAATGCAGCGAGGCCGGGATCGGCGATATGAATGGCCAGGCCCGTCGGCAGCAGATGCGTCTGTCCGGGCTCCAGTGTCAGCGGTTGAGCAAGCATGGCCCGCAGGTCCAGGCCGGCCGAGCCCTGCGTGGCATACGCCGGCAGCGGCCAGTGTTCGCCCAGGCGGGCATCGAGAATGCGGGCTTTGAGAGCGTGCATGGCAGTCCTTGTTGTTATGCGTTCAGCCGGTGGGCAATGAAAGCAACGATCTGCCTGGCCAGCTTCTGCTTGCTCGCTTGCGGCAGCGCCTGGGGCTCCAGGTTGCGATCGATCAGTGTGACCGCGTTGTCGTCGCTGTTGAATCCGATGGATGCCGAACTGACATCGTTGGCGATTATCAATTGCAGATTCTTGCGCTGCAACTTGTCGATCGCGTAGCCCAGCACATCGTGCGTTTCGGCGGCGAAGCCGACACACCAGGGCCGCTGCGGATGATTGGCGAGCGTGGCGAGGATGTCGGGGTTGCGCACCAGTTCCAGAGTCATGCCGGCATCGGAACCGGGCTCCTTTTTCAGTTTGCTCTCGGCGCAGGTGATCGGCCGATAATCGGCCACGGCCGCCGAGGCGATGAAAAGGTCTGCCGGCAGTGCGGCTTCGCAGGCAGTAAGCATGTCCACGGCGGTGAGCACGTCGACGCGATCGACACGCGGCGGTGTCGGCAAGTTGACCGGGCCGGCTACCAGGGTCACGCGAGCGCCAGCTTCGGCGGCCGCTTCGGCCAGCGCGAAGCCCATCTTCCCCGAGCTGTGATTGGAGATGTAACGCACCGGGTCGATCGCTTCACGGGTCGGGCCGGCGTTGATCAGCACGTGCCGTCCTGCAAGCAGGCCGCGCTCGAAACACTCGGCCGAACGGGCGGCGATCTCGGCAGGCTCGAGCATGCGTCCCGGACCGATGTCGCCACAGGCCTGTTCGCCGGCAGCCGGGCCGAAGACTTTCACATCGCGCTCGAGTAACAGGGAAAGGTTGGCCTGGGTAGCCGGATCGCGCCACATGGCCTGGTTCATCGCTGGTGCGATCGCTACCTGCGCGTCGGTGGCCAGCACCAGAGTGGTCAGCAAATCATCCCCGCGTCCCTGCGCCAGCCGCGCGATCAGGTCGGCGGTGGCCGGTGCGATCAGCACCAGGTCGGCCCAGCGCGCCAATTCGATGTGACCCATGGCCGCCTCTGCTGCTGGGTCGAGCAGATCGCCGTGTACCGGGTGTCCCGACAATGCTTGTAATGTCAGGGGGGTAATGAATTCGCGAGCAGCCTGGGTCATCACCACACGAACCTGAGCGCCGGCGTCGCGCAGACGCCGGACCAGTTCCGCGCTCTTGTAGGCTGCGATTCCGCCGCTTACGCCCAGCACCACCTGTTTGTTCAACAACCGCTGCATGCTTCGCTCCCAACCTGCGGCGCCATGCCGTGCGGGCGCCCTCGAATGCCCGCTAAGATAGCATAGGGTCGGTCGGCTGGCGCTGCTTTCAGCGGGTCGACCCGAGCGTTCCGCCCGCCTATAATCGGCGCTCCGCACACAGGCACGAACAGGAAGTACGTGCCGGCATTTGCAAGGATTCTGCCCATGCCGATCACCGACTGGCCGCTAGCCGAGCGGCCCCGCGAAAAACTCCTGAAGCAGGGTGCTGCCGCCCTGTCCGATGCCGAATTGCTGGCGATCTTTCTACGCACGGGTGTGCCCGGGCGAAGTGCTGTGGACCTGGCGCGGGACCTGCTCGCCGGTTTCGGCAGTCTGCGCGCTCTGGTTCAGGCCGATCTCACGCAGTTCTGCCGGCACGCCGGGCTCGGTCCGGCAAAATTCGTGCAGTTGCAGGCCGTGATGGAAATGGCGCGGCGTCATCTATATGAAGATCTGCAGCGAGGCGATGCATTGACCTCTCCCGGCGCGGTGCGCACGTATCTGCGCAGCCGCCTGATGAGCCTGCCGCATGAAGTGTTCGCCTGTCTATTCCTGGATAACCAGCATCGGGTGATCGCTTTTGAGGAACTGTTCCGCGGCACGCTGGACAGTGCCAGCGTTTATCCCCGCGAGGTGGTCAAGCGTGCGCTTGCTCTGAACGCCGCGGCGCTGATTCTCACCCACAACCATCCGTCGGGCGTTGCCGAGCCAAGCCAGGCGGACCTGATGCTTACCAGGCGCCTGCGCGAATCGCTGGCGACGGTGGATATCAGGGTGCTGGATCATCTGGTGGTTGGCGACGGCGAGCCTGTATCCTTCGCCGAAAGGGGATTGCTGTGATGGAAAAGCATTGCCTGTCGGAGCAGGTTTTGGTATAAAGCTCCGCTCTTCTCGGGGCTGCGCCCGCTTCGCCATATTTTGGTGCTGCAAGGTAGCGCTTGTTTCCACCGCCCCGGCTGGACAACAGATTCTTTTATGGCTTCCAACCAGTTCGGGTTGGGCAAGTGGTTGGAGAGGGTTAACCATGTCTCGAGTATGTCAAGTGACCGGCAAGGGTCCGGTGACTGGGAACAATGTTTCCCACGCTAACAACAGAACCAAGCGTCGTTTTCTGCCTAACCTGCAGCACCATCGCTTCTGGGTTGAGTCTGAAAAGCGCTTCGTACGTCTGCGCACCTCTGCCAAGGGCATGCGCATCATCGACAAGCGCGGCATCGAAGTAGTGCTGGCCGAGCTGCGCGCCCGCGGCGAAAAAGTTTAAGGAGCAGAACCATGCGTGATTTGATTCGTTTGGTATCTTCTGCCGGTACTGGTCATTTCTACACTACCGACAAGAACAAGCGCACCACTCCGGACAAAATCGAGATCAAGAAATTCGATCCGGTCGTTCGTAAGCACGTGATGTACAAGGAAGCCAAGATCAAATAAGGTCTGGCTCTCGATAAAAAACCCGCCTCGTGCGGGTTTTTTATTGTCTCGGCTTAGCTGGTCTGATGGTTTTCAGCGATCACCGCCGACGGCAAAGTTCGGCAGACTGTCTACCGGCTGGGCGAACTCGAAGGGAATCGATACGGTATCCAGTCCGACATTCTGCTGCACCACGAAGTGCAGATGAGGGCCTGTGCTGTTGCCTGTGTTACCGGATAACGCCAGCATGCTGCCGGCCTCGACCCGCTGGCCTTCGCGAACCGCGACCGAGCCCTGTTTGAGGTGCAGGTAGACGCCCATGGTGCCGTCGTCATGCAGGACACGCACGAAATTGCCCGACGGATTGTTGCCCCGGCCGCTCTGCTGGTTTTCGGTCTTGATGACCACGCCCGGGCGCGAAGCCAGGATCGGCGTGCCGATGGGCATGGCGATATCGATCGCATAGCGCCCCTTGGCGCCAGTATGGCTGTACTTGCCGCCGGGGCCCTGGGTCATCCGGAAGGGCCCGCCGCGCCAGGGCAGGGGATACGGTGACGCGGTGTGCCGCGCGCGCGGATCGCCGAGCGCATAGCGCAGTTTGTAACGGTAGGTGGCGTCGCCCTGGCCATTGGGTACCAGGGTAAGCAGGCGCATGTTCTGCCGCGGTGACAGTACCCAGCGGATCGGCTTGGCCGGGACGCCGTCCATGTTGCGCGCCGATTCGATTTTCAGTTCTATCTCTACCGGGGCGTACAGATCATTGTGAACGATCAGAGTCTCGCCACCGGCGTGCTTGCGGGTGGTGACATAGACCTGCGCATCGGTGTTTTCCACCATGGCATCCTGAAACACGATGACCTTGGCGCCGAGCACCTTGCGGTCGGTATAAGTCACGACACCGTTGGCGTCGGTGTACTTGTAGATGGTCGAGGCTATCAGGGCGGGGCTGGCCAGAAGCAGGGCACCGGCCAGGAAGAAGGCGCGCATCCGTTGCAAACCGTGAACGTATTGATGAGCGCCAAGAATAAACTGTGGCGCGGGTTAAAGCGACCCGGCCACAGGTATTACCGCACAGTTGCGGTCGAACGGTAGTGCCGACTGTCGGCTGCTACCGCCTGACTGGTTATTGCGTGCGGGTTATGCGCCAGACCACGTTGGCCAGATCGTCCGCCACAATCAGTGCGCCGCGAGGATCGACGGTCACACCGACCGGCCGCCCCCGCGTGCCTTCGTCCGTGCGGAAACCGGTGACGAAGTCGATCGGATCGCCGGCAGGCCGACCGTCGCGAAACGGGACGAAGACAACCTTGTAACCGGATGGGTTATCACGGTTCCAGCTGCCATGCTCGCCGACGAATACGCCTTCGGCGAAGTCGCTACCCATCGAGGGCTCGGAAAAATCAACGCCGAGCGCAGCTACGTGTGAGCCCAGGGCATAATCCGGAACGATGGCACTGGCGACCTTTTCTTCATCCTGCGGGCGCACACGCGGGTCGACGTTTTGGCCCCAGTAGCTATAAGGCCAGCCGTAGAAGCCGCCTTCCTGTACCGATGTCAGATAATCCGGTACCAGGTTCGGCCCGAGTTCGTCCCGCTCGTTCACCACCGCCCAGAGCTGCTCGGTATCGGGATGGATGGTCAGTGCCGTCGGGTTGCGCAGGCCGGTCGCGTAAGGTTTGTAGGCGCCGGTCTCGGTATTGACCTGCCACACCACGGCCCGGTCGACCTCGGCTTCCATCCCGCGCTCGGTAATGTTGCTGTTGGAGCCGATCCCGATATAAAGATAGCGACCGTCGGCGCTGGCAGTCATCGCCTTGGTCCAGTGGTGATTGATTTCCTTCGGCAGGTCGATGATTTTCTCCGGCGGCCCGCTCGCCTGGGTCTGCCCTTGCTGATAATCGAAACGTACCAGCGCGTCCTGGTTCGCCACGTACAGATCACCGTTGACCAGGGCCAGGCCGTACGGGGCGTTGAGATTGTCTGCAAATATCGTCTGCTTCTCGTACTCGCCATCGCCGTTGCCGTCACGCAGCAGGGTGAGGCGGTCGCCACTCTCGACCGAAGTGGTGCCCTTTGCCTTGATGTAGCCGGCGATGACATCCTTGGGCTTGAGCTTGGGTGCGTTGCCGCCGCGACCTTCCGCCACGAGGATGTCACCATTGGGCAGAACGATCGTCTGGCGCGGTATTTTCAGATCTCTGGCTATCGCCGTGACGGTGAAGTTGTCCGGCACGGTCGGCTGCTGGTCACCCCATGGGATCGGCTCGGCGATTTCCATGCTCGGCAGCAGTCCGCGCTCCGGTTCAGGAAGCGTCGGGTTGGTCCCGTAAAGTGTGGTGGCATTGTCTTCACCACCGCAGGCGCTCAGCAGCAAGGCCGCACTCAGGAGGGATACTGTTCGCGCATGGCTCATATATCACCTCCATCGCCCAGGTCGCTAAGCCCTATCCAGGCGGCCACCAGCGCCAGAACGGAGACCACCACCGACAGGATCAGCCCGACGGGCATGGTTGCCCATGCATCCTTGGCGTGCTCCAGAGCGTTGATGAATCCCAGTATCCAGGCTGCGAGCAGAATCAGGAAATACGCCATGGCGCGGCCTTTCTCATAGTGCGCGCGGATCAGGTTGGCCAAAGCGAATAGCAGCGCGAAGCCGCAGAAAACCAGCCCGCCGACGATCAACCAGGAGGAGAAATTGCTCCACTGGATCTGATAGGTACGAAAGTAGGCGATGTCGCTCAACAGCGCGCCGAAAAACAGTGGAACTGTTCCGGCAAGCAGTATGGCGTGTAGTGGGTGCGGCGTGTGTCGATAGGTGTGCGGCGCTGTTGCGGTCACGGGCTGCTTCCTCATTGCGGCAAGCCCGGAATGGCGACCTGTGCGGGTACACGGGTCTGCGTGGCTCGCTCTGAATGTGCTTACAAGGAGATCGTGCCGTCGGAGGATAGTTCACTCCGTCGCCCATGCCGGGCGGCCCGGCAGGATCTGACGGGCCGCGTGGCTGGCTGTTGAGAAGTGAGCGTCAGGAAGAGGCTTGCGGCTGGAGAGAATAGCTGCGCAGCACCGCGGCAAAGTCCTGCAGGGCCTTGATGCCACTGGCTTCTGCCTGGGCACACCAGTCACGCAAGGCTTGAAGCATGTCGTGGCTGTTGGCGCTGGTGCGACCCCAGATCTGTTGCAGGGCGAGACGCTTCTCGTAGATTACCCGCAGCGACTGGCTGTGATTGAGCATGGTCTGGACCCGCTCTTCCTGGCGCGGCTCGAGCAGGCTCGGTTCGCGGCTCAGCAGTCGCTTGGCACGACGGAATACATGCCGTACCGAGTCATCCATCTTCTGCAGTTCCTGACGAAGTAGTGGCTTGATAACCAGCTTGCGATACTGCGCCATGATCTGAAAGCGGTTGTTCAGGATGGCCATGGCGGTATCCATGTCCAGCGTCTGCTTGCCTTCGACACGGTGGGCGATCGGCGCGGTACGGCGCACCTTGGCCAGGCCGAGCATGCTAAACAGGCGGATATACATCCAGCCGATATCGAACTCCCATTTCTTTACCGACAGCTTGGCCGAGTTCGGATAGGTGTGATGATTGTTGTGCAGCTCTTCGCCGCCGATGATGATGCCCCAGGGCGATATATTGGTGGCCGCGTCCTTGCACTCGAAATTGCGGTAGCCGACGGCGTGGCCAAGCCCGTTGATGATGCCTGCGGCGGTAACCGGTATCCACATCATCTGTACTGCCCAGACGGTCAGACCGATAACGCCGAACAGAGCCAGATCGATCGCCAGCATGATGGCGACACCGCCGTTGGGATAGCGGCTGTAGACGTTGCGCTCGAGCCAGTCATCCGGGCAGTTCTTGCCGTAGATGCGCAGGGTTTCCTCGTTCTTGGCTTCTTCCTGGTACAGTTCGGCACCGCGGCGCAGAACGGTGATCAGGCCCTTGTGTACCGGGCTATGAGGATCTTCGGGTGTTTCGCATTTGGCGTGATGCTTGCGGTGGATAGCTGTCCACTCACGAGTGTTCATGGCGGTGGTCAGCCACAGCCAGAAGCGGAAAAAGTGTTTCAGCGCCGGATGTAGCTCCAGCGAGCGATGGGCGGAATACCGGTGCAGGTATACCGTTACGCTGACGATGGTGATATGCGTCAGAACCAGTGTCACCGCCACAATCTGCCAGGCGCTGAGATCGAGAAAACCGTTGTACCACATAGAGTTCGAGTACCTCTTAAAAGATGCGGGAAACTATCCCGTACGCTTGATTATGAAGTATTAGATGCCACAAGGACACGACCGCAAGTCGAGACCACGGTCATAGCCGCTGCATATTGCTACCGGATGCTTCGAGTGCAGCGGCTCTCGCGTTCGTGTCGGCAGGCCGCAGCCTGTGGTTTTTTTGGCCGATAGCGCCTGCAAAAGCGACTGAGCATTGCTTGATCGAGGTCAAGACTGCGGACGAGGCGGTGGCTACAATGGCCGCCTTTCCAGTTGACGGAGTCGCCGATGCAAGCCCTTCAGCGTTTGCCCCTGCGTTACAAATTCTGGGCGGTCAATGGAGTGGCTTTCCTGAGTACGTTGGTACTCGTACTGGTAGCGATGTTGCTGGAACAGCGCAGCGTGAACCAGACCCGGCAGGAACAGGCTTTGAGCATGCTGCAGCTGTGGCATGAAAACGATGCAGCGGCTGTAGAGGGTCCGCTGCAGCCGCGTCTGTTGGAGCGGCGTGAGAGCGAGCAGGCATTGCGCGAGCTGTTCGAGGCAGCCGGTCCCGACTCGCGCTGGGTACCCCTGTCGTCCCCGGCGTTGCTGGGTGGCGATCGGCCGATTGGCGCCTGGGTGACCAGGGGAGCCGGATCGGCAGTCAGAGCCGTGCTGGTCGACGGCAAAACCTTCCAGCAGATTTTCACCGAGCGTGCACCGGTTTATGCGGCGGCGGTTTTCCTGCTGATGTCTATCGTGCTGATCGGCTCGCAGCTGCTGATACGTTTTGTCGACCATTACCAGCGGCAGTTGCAGCGCATGGCTCACTACGACGTGTTGACCGACCTGCCGAACCGAGTCCTGGCCCGCGACCGGCTGGATCATGCACGCGACAGGGTCGCGCGCCGTGGCGGCTATCTGGCGGTACTGTTTATCGATCTGGATCGCTTCAAGACCATAAACGACAGCCATGGTCACGGTTTCGGCGATGCCGTTCTGCGCGCCGTGGCCAATCGTCTGCGTGCCCGCTGTCGCGACGAGGATACCCTGTCGCGGCTGGGTGGTGACGAATTCCTGCTGATTCTCGAGCAGCTTCCGTCCCCGGACCTGGCCAATCAGGTGGCGGGCAATCTGCTGGCACTGCTGGAACGTCCTTTGCTGCTCGACGATGGTCGCGAAGTCTATGTCGGGGCGAGCATCGGCATTGCTGTCTACCCCGGCGATGGCGAGACCAGCACCGAGCTGATACGCAATGCGGACGCCGCCATGTACCGGGCGAAGTCCCAGGGTCGCAACACTTTCAGCCACTACGTACCGGCGCTGACCGAAAAGGCCCGTGAGCGTTTTGAACTGGAACGGGCGCTGCGCAAGGCGATGGCCATGGAAGAGCTCAGCCTTCATTACCAGCCGCTGATGGATCTGGATACGGGCCGGTGTCTGGGAGCCGAAGCGCTGCTGCGCTGGAACAGCCATCGCCACGGACAGGTCGCGCCTGCGACCTTCGTTCCGCTGGCTGAAGACAGTGGTCTGATCGTGCCGATCGGTAGCTGGGTGCTGCATCAGGCGTGTCGTCAGGCAAAACTGTGGCTGGATGCGGGCATGGAGCTGCAGACCATAGCGGTCAACCTGTCACCGATACAGTTCATGCATCAGGACATCGTGCGGCTGGTCGCCGGGGTATTGCAGTCGACGGGGCTGCCTCCGTCGCGACTGGAACTGGAGATCACCGAAGGTGCGCTGATGGAGCATATCGACCAGGCGGGCCACACCTTGCGCGCTCTGAAGGGGTTGGGCGTGCGCGTAGCCGTGGACGACTTCGGCACAGGCTACTCGTCGCTTGCCTACCTGCGCCGGTTTCCGCTGGACAAGCTGAAGATCGACAAAAGCTTCCTTGCCGGCGTTCCAGAGGACAGCGGCGAATGCCAGCTGGTGCGCACCGTAGTCGATCTGGGACGCAATCTGGGATTGGATGTGCTGGCAGAAGGCATCGAGACACCGGCGCAGCGACGCTTCCTGCAGGACGAGGGATGCCACCACGGCCAGGGTTATCTGTTCGCCCGGCCGATGCCGGCCGAGCAGTTCGTTCACTGGTATCAGGCGCAACTGTCCGTCAACTGATCAGACCCAGCCGGTCGCGCCCCGCCTGTTTGGCCTGGTACATGCGTCGATCGGCGGTGTCCAGAAGATCGCGGGGCTGTGCGCTGCGATCATAACAGCGTTCGGCCAGACCGATGCTGGCAGTCAGCCTGCTGCCATCGGGACGACTACCCCAGCCATGCTGCATCAGACGTCCCAGCGCCTTTCGCGCCTGGGTCATGTCGGTATCGGGCATGATCAGCAGAAATTCTTCTCCACCCCAGCGCACCAGGCTGTCCGAGCTGCGCAGGCTGTCGAGCATGGTGCGGCTTGCCTCGACCAGGACGCGGTCCCCCGCGTCGTGGCCAAAATTGTCATTGATGCTCTTGAAGTGATCCAGGTCGATAAAGGCTACCGACAGGGCGCTGTTATGGCGCTCCGATGCGTCCCACTGCAGACGCAGGATTTCCTCGCCGCTGCCGCGGGAAAACACGCCGGTCAATGGGTCGCGAATGGCCTGTCGCACCAGAGCGATCATGAAAGCCAACTGGCTCATGCAGGCCAGACTGGTGACCCCGGCGATGAGCACGAGTAGCCAGAACGCACCGGCGAAGGATGGCCAGTTCAGCGTGGTCCAGCTCAGGTACCCGGCCAGTGCCTGCGCCAGCAGAAGCACCAGCGCCAGCACCAGGTTCTCGACGAAGGTCAGCGGAAAGATTGCCAGCCCGGCCATCAGCACGAAGGGCAGGAACGCATAGCCGGCGCCGACCGCTGCAGAAAACTGGGTGAGCTGATAGCTGCCGAGCAGGTAATGCGAGGTAATGTAGAACACCGTCGGAATGGCGAACAGAATGCCGATCGCACGGTACGCATCGAACAGCTGGCCGCTGGGCCGATAGAACAGCAGCACGCCGGCAAAAGCCAGACACACCAGCAGCCGCTGCAGTGCAAGGTGCAACCACAGCTCGAAGGGAAACACCATCCAGTCGACGATGCTCCAGGCTGGGGTGAGCACGGCGAAGAGAAAGGCGAACAGCCGCACGCGATTGACGATCATGGTTGCCCGACGCTGGGTCAGCAGCAGGGCGTGGCGATGCGGGGAGACCAGGCGGTGAAGTTCGGTCGTCTTCAGTTCGCTGGGTAACAGGCTGGCAAGACGATTACGCAGCAGATCGAGCAACGAGAGCATAGGGTGGCGTCATCTGGTTATTGTTGGTTGGCCCGCTCGACGGAGCAGGTGCCATTCAAAAGCCAGTATTGGAGCACACCATTGTGCGGTCGATGTTGACCGAAATCATGCTTGTGTACGATCGGTGTCCCGCCCGGGGCTGGGCGGGACATGGTGAATCAGAGGAAAATCCAGAGTAGTGCGACACCCAGCACTACCCGGTAGATCACGAACGGCTGCATGCCGATGCGCTTGATGAAGGCGAGAAAGTAATGGATGCACAGGTAGGCACTGATTGCCGACAGCACCACGCCGAGCGCCATGGGTGCCCACTCGACCTGGGTGTCGGCGCGAACCAGATCATAGGTCTTGAGCAGGCAGGCCAGAACGATCACCGGGATCGACAGGAGGAAGGAAAAGCGCGAGGCACCCTCCCGGCTCAGGCCGACCATGAGCCCGGCGGTCATGGTGATTCCCGAGCGTGACACGCCGGGAAACAGAGCCAGCGCCTGGGCGCAGCCGATCCAGAAGACATCCTTCCAGCTGATCTGATGCTCGCTCCGCTGGCCACGATAGCGCCAGTCCACCCAGCCGAGGAGCAGACCGAAAATGATCAGGCCCCAGGCGATCCAGATCGGCGAGCGCAGCGAGTGCTCGATGAAATCCTGCAGTATCAGTCCGACCAGTCCGACCGGGATCGTCCCGAGAATCACACCCCAGGCGAGGCGTGCATCCGCGTCGAGTTGCCGGGTCGTCAGCGAGCGATACCAGCTGCGGGTCATGTTGCCGATGTCGGTGCGAAAATACAGCAATACGGCAGCCAGGCTGCCCAGATGCAATGCCACATCGAAGGCCAGCCCCTGGTCGGGGTCACCGCCCAGGATCGGGACCAGAATCAGATGCGCAGAGCTGGAAATCGGGAGGAACTCGGTCAGACCTTGCACAACGGCAAGAATAACCACCTGCAGCCAATCCATAGAAAGCCTTCTCCGTAAAAAAAGTGCGGCAAGTAAACCATGACCCGCCGTGTAGAGCGAGCCCGACAACGCGGCCGATCGAACCGGCCGAGCCGCAGACTAAGGCAGTGTTCAGCGCGAAAAATTCCATACTGCAGGCAATGCTGGCGATATCGTGCGCACGACTTCAGAGCTTGCACGCTTCGAGAAGGCGCGGGCCCCACCGCCTGGGCGAGAATGGGAACCGAATCGTATGGAGATCGGAGCGTTGCTACTCGGGCAGATAGCGCAGCAGAAGGCCGAGCTCGGTGTGCACCGCTGCGGGACGGGGTATGCGCACGCAATGACCGGTTCCCGGCGCGACGTCGATCGGTTGGCCCTGGCGGTCTGTCAGCGACTCGAGGACGAAGCTGTGGTTGCCGCTCGGGGTCATCAGCTCGAGCTGATCGCCGCGCTGGAAGCGGTTTTTCACCTCGATGGTCAGCCAGCCGCTGCCATCGTCGATAACTTCCCCAACGAACTGATGCCGTTCCATGCGCGATGCGCCGTGTTCGTAGTTCTGATATACGCCGGGCGGGTGCCGGCGGTAGAAGCCTTCGGTGTAGCCGCGGTTGGACAGGCTTTCCAGATCGTCCATCAGGCCGAGGTCGAACGGCAACCCGGCGACAGCGTCGTCGATGGCGTGGCGATACACCTGGACGGTGCGTGCCACGTAGAAGTGCGACTTGGTGCGCCCTTCGATCTTCAGCGAGTCGATGCCCATCTTCACGAACCGCTCGACGTGCTGCACCGCGCGCAGATCCTTGGAGTTCATGATGTAGGTGCCGTGCTCGTCTTCTTCCATCGCCATATACTCTTCCGGCTTGTCGGACTGGCGGATTACATGCAGCGGCTGGGCGACAGGCCGAACGTTGCCTTCCGGGGTCTGTTCGGCAGGCTGCACGTCGTATTTCCAGCGGCACGCGTTGGTACAGGCGCCCTGGTTGGCGTCGCGATGGTTGAAATAGCCGGATAACAGGCAGCGCCCGGAATAGGCGATACACAGGGCGCCGTGCATGAACACCTCCAGGCCGATGTCCGGACAGCGGCGACGGATCTCTTCGACCTCGTCCAGCGACAGCTCGCGGGACAGGATTATCCGCTCCAGCCCCTGCTGCTGCCAGAATCTCACCGTTGCCCAGTTCACCGCATTGGCCTGTACCGACAGATGCACCGGTAGCTCCGGCCAGCGCTCGCGGACCAGCATGATCAAGCCGGGATCGGACATGATCAGCGCATCCGGCCCCATCGCCACGACCGGTTCCAGATCTTTCAGATAAGTGGCTACCTTGCTGTTGTGCGCAGCAATGTTGCTCGCCAGGTAGAAGCGCTTGCCCAGCGCATGGGCTTCTCTGATGCCCTCGGCGAGTACCTCGGGGTCGTGAAAATCATTCTCGCGCACGCGCAGGCTGTAGCGCGGCTGGCCGGCATAGACAGCATCGGCGCCGTAGGCGAAGGCGTAGCGCATGGCCTTGAGGGTGCCGGCCGGAGCCAGCAATTCGGGAGCGTGGAGCATCTCGGTCATCCTGTTTACAAGACAAGAGGGCGCGCAGGGTAACCTTCAAGGGCGACGGGGTTATTGATCGAAGTCATGTCTATGGCCAGTCAACACCGCAATTGATCGGCATGACCGGTGCGTCAGGGCGTGGCATCTTTGAATGAACAATAACGACAAGCGGAGACATACCATGCGCTGGAAAAACCGCCCGGATGGGTCCAACTGGGGCGACTTCGGCCCGGACGACGAACTCGGTCGCCTCAACCTGCTCACCCCGGACAAGGTCCTGCAGGGTGTCGCTGAAGTGCGCGACGGGCGCAGCTTTTGTCTGAGCCTGCCGCTGGACTTTCCCGGGGGTAACGCGCGCAACCGTTTCCGCCATCCACCGCGTCGCTTCACCTCTGGCCGGGCGGGCAAGGTCAACTACAACTTCCCGTTGCATCAGGTAAATCCGGATTTCACCGATGTGGTCTGTGACGACGCGGTGCTGCTCTACACCCAGTATTCAACGCAGTGGGATGCACTGGCGCATGTCGGTGGCATGTTCGATGCCGATGGCGACGGGAAGCCGGAGCCGCTGTACTACAACGGCTGGCGTGCTGGGGTCGAGGTGCTCGGTCCGGAGGGGCATGAGGATGCGCTTGAAGGCGTGCGCGCCGAGCGGCTGGGTATCGAGAAGATGGCCGAGACCGCGGTGAGCGGGCGCGCCGTGCTGATCGACCTGGAAAAGCATTTCGGGCGGGAGCGGGTGCTGGTCGGGTTCGAGCAGTTGCAAAAGGTCATGCAGGCCGACGGCGTGATCGTTGAACCGGGCGATATGGTGTGCCTGTACACCGGTTTTGCCGACGTGGTGCTGGAGATGAACCGCGAGCCTGATGCGCACACGCTGGAGAGCAGCTGCGCGGTGCTCGACGGGCGCGACCCAGCGTTGTTGCAATGGGTGACTGACAGCGGTCTGAGCGTACTGATTGCCGACAACTATGCGGTGGAAGCCTATCCGGCGCGCCAGGGGAGCGGCTGCTGCGCGGCGCTGCCTTTGCACGAGCACTGCCTGTTCAAGCTGGGTATTCACCTGGGAGAGCTGTGGTATCTGACCGACCTGACGCAGCACCTGCGCGCTGCCGGACGCAACCGCTTCATGCTCACCGCGCCCCCCGCTGCGTTTGCCCGGTGCGGTGGGCTCGCCGGTGTCGCCCGTGGCGTTGGTATAGCCCGCGAACCGATCGCGGCGAGGACGCCGCTCCTACAGGGACTGGCGTGCACCATCCGGTGTGGGAGCGCACCTTGGCGCGAAAGCGGGCTCTTTGCGCTTCACAACGGCCCGGTTCGGACA
>CAYZFU010000034.1:19523-20765 GCA_964477725.1 uncultured Halopseudomonas sp. | reverse complement strand
AGCCACAGGGCACGCCGACACGCGGCAAGTACGTCCATGTAGCTCGGCGATCGCATCCATGCGATCGACGGTCGGCTTAGCCCTGTGGCTTCGCCAAGCCTCCGGACCTCGATGCTGCTGCGAGCCAAGCCTTGGCTGGCGTGACCGAGATGCGTAGAATGGTCACAAAAAGACGCTAACGATCTGATCGGTGTCGCGTTACAATCGATTCCACCTTCCAGTTTCAGCTGGCGAACCATTGCTAGAGGAGTCCTCCCGTGGCCGACTACAAAGCCCCCCTGCGCGATATCCGTTTCGTCCTCAATGATGTATTCGAGGCTGACAAGCTATGGCAGAGCCTGCCCGGCCTGGATGGTGCGATCGATGCCGAGACCGCCGATGCGATGCTCGAAGAAGCCGGCAAGATCACCTCGCAGACCATCGCTCCGCTAAACCGCAGCGGCGACGAAGAAGGCGCGCAGTGGAACGACGGCGTGGTCACCACTCCCACCGGCTTCAAGGACGCCTACAACGTCTATGCCGAAGGCGGCTGGGTTGGCCTGGGTGGCAACCCCAACTACGGCGGTCTGGGCATGCCCAAGACCCTGGGCGTTCAGGTCGAGGAGATGGTCTACGGTGCCAACAACAGCTTCGCGCTCTATGCTGCGCTGACCGCCGGTTGCTGTCTGGCGCTGGACGCGCATGGCAGCGAAGAGCTGAAAAACACCTACCTGCCGCAGCTGTACTCCGGCACCTGGGCGGGCACTATGTGCCTGACCGAGCCGCACGCCGGTACCGATCTGGGGATTATCCGCACCCGCGCCGTGCCGCAAGATGATGGCTCCTATGCCGTTACCGGCACCAAGATCTTCATCACTGGTGGCGAGCATGATCTGACCGACAACATCATTCACCTGGTGTTGGCCAAGCTGCCTGATGCGCCGGCTGGTCCGAAAGGCATTTCGTTGTTCCTCGTTCCCAAGTTCATGGTCAACGAAGATGGCTCGCTGGGTGAGCGTAACGCGGTTGCCTGCGGTTCGATCGAACACAAGATGGGCATCAAGGGCTCGGCCACCTGTGTGATGAACTTCGACGGTGCCAAGGGCTATCTGATTGGTGAACTGAACAAGGGCTTGAACGCCATGTTCACCATGATGAACTACGAACGCCTGTCGATCGGCATCCAGGGTATAGGCTGCTCCGAGGCGTCGTATCAGAGCGCTGTGGATTATGCCCGTGACCGCGTGCAGAGCCGGGGGGGGG
>CAYZFU010000034.1:0-19513 GCA_964477725.1 uncultured Halopseudomonas sp. | reverse complement strand
CCGGGCGCCGACCGGCGCCCAACAGCCGGAAAAGGCAGCCGATCCGATCATCGTGCATCCTGATGTACGTCGCATGCTCCTGACCATGAAGGCCATGACCGAAGGCAGCCGAGCGTTCTCGACATATGTGGCAATGCAGTTGGACGTCAGCAAGTTCGCCGACGAGCCGGAGACCAAGAAGAACGCCGAAGATCTGGTCGCGTTGCTCACTCCGGTTGCCAAGGCATTCTTCACCGACGTGGGTCTGGAAAACTGCGTACACGGCCAGCAGGTATTTGGCGGCCACGGTTATGTTCGCGAGTGGGGCCAGGAACAGCTGGTTCGTGACGTGCGCATTGCACAAATATACGAGGGTACCAACGGCATCCAGGCGCTGGATCTGATGGGGCGCAAGACCGTGGCCAACGGTGGCGCGTTCTTCAAGGTGTTCGCTGCCGAGGTGCGTTCGTTCATCGAGGCCAATCAGGCGGAGGAGCTGTCCGAGTTCGTGCGACCGCTGGCGTCCGCTCTGGATAATCTCGAAGAGCTCACAGCACTTGTGATTGACCGCAGCCGAACCAATCCGAACGAGATTGGCGCGGCATCGGTCGAGTATCTGCACGTGTTCGGCTACACCGCCTATGCCTACATGTGGGCGAAAATGGCCAAGGCCGCCCGGGCGCGGTTGAACGACGATGCCGATGGCTTCCACGCAGCGAAGCTGTCGACAGGTCGCTTCTTCGTCAAGCGCCTATTGCCGCGCATCCACTCGCTGAGCGAATCGGTGCGTGCCGGCAGCGAGCCGCTGTACGAGCTGGATGCGGCGCAGTTCTGAGACGGCTGAGCCGGTGCGAGTGTGACAAATTGTAAGCAATTGCTTACGCACCGCGGTGGCAAACGACTATGTGCAACCTGTCTCGCCCTGCGTAGTATTGATCTTGCTAGGAGCGGGGCAGGAAGCCAGTAGAAAAACAGGGATCAGGGAAGGCGCCAGGACGGCGACATGTTTCAAGGACTGAGCAGGGACGGTGCCTGTAGACATGGTCATTAACGGATTTAAGGACCATGCCTGAAGGCATAAGCATTAAGGATGATCAGGACAGTTCTGCAAAACCTCGCTTCGGCGGGGTTTTTCTTTTGTGTGTCCATCAAACGAATCGACACTCCAGCGCACCTAGCGCCCCAAGTTCCAGCCGCAACTCATCGCTACGCCCGACCGGCTGCATTGGCCCGAGCGCACCGCTCAGGACAATATCCCCCGCCTGCAGCGGATGCCCCTCCACGGCTCGCTGAAGCGCCAACCACAGCAGAGCATTGAGTGGGCTCCCCATGCATTGACTCCCGCTGCCCTCGGCTATGGTCTCGCCGCTGCGTGACAGCCTCATCGGCAGACCGGCGAAATCCAGGCTGCGCGGGTCCACAGGCTGCGATCCGAGGACGAATAGTCCCGAGCAAAGGTTGTCCGCCAGTGCTTCGAACAGTGAGCGTGGCCAGCCCTGTATCGCCGAATCACATATTTCCAGCGAAGGCAGCGCGCCGCCGAGCGAATCAAGCAATTCGGCCAGTCCGGCTTGGGGATCGTCGAAGGTGCGGCTCATGACGAAGGCAACTTCCGCCTCGACCCGCGGCTCGATGAGCCCGGCCAGGGGAATGGCGTCGCCGTCCCAATATTGCCAGGCCTGCAGCAGCGCACCGGACAGCGGATGTTCGATACCTGTGGCCCCCTGGGCGCGTTGGTCGGTCAGGCCGAGCTTGTAGCCGATGATTTCCTGTCCGGCTTTTCGATACATCGCCAGCAGGTTTGCCTGAACCTGCTCTGCCCTGGCAAGGGTGTCGATCGCAAATGCCTGACCCGGAGCGGTGCACGGCGTACGGGTCAGGCGTGCCCGGAAAAGCGCGAGCGCAGCCGCTTCGGCGTCGAACTCATTCATGGATTGGTTCCTCGCTGCGGTACGCTGCCCTTGACTGTCGTACGGAACATTTCACGACGAGCACCGAAATAGTCCGATACCGGCTGGTGCCAGACACAGCGATTGTCCCAGATGGCCAGCGTGCCGGGTGTCCAGCGCATGCGGCAGCTGAATGCAGGCGCTGTTGCGACGGAAAAAAGATAGTCGAGAAGAGGGCGTGACTCCTCCGGCTTCATGCCTTCGATCCCCAGGGTATACGCCGGATTGGCGAACAGTACTTCTCGGCCGGTTTCCGGATGGCGTGTGATCAGCGGGTGGCAGCGTACATCGTGGTCGACACTGGAGCCCCAGACGATCTGCATGTTTTCGAGCCCTGCATTGTGGCGGCTGTTGAGGCCGTAACCGAACTCCGGACTGTGCACCCCATTCAGGCCCTTCAACATGTTGCGCATCGCCGGGGATAGCCACTCGCAGGCCAGGTACATGTTGGTGTACAGCGTATCGCCGCCGTGGCTGGGTACGTCGTGGCCGTAGAGCAGCGTGAACGCCGGCGGCTGTTCCTGGAACGACCAGTCCGAATGCCAGGCGCCACCGAACACTACCGGTGTGCCTTCGCCGGCTTCCTTTCTCACGTGCACGACATGCGGATGTTCGGGCATCGGCTTTACGTACGGCTCGATACCGAACTCACCAAAGCGCAGCGTCACTCGCTCCAGATCCTCGATCGACAACGCCTGCTCACGAATGAACAGTACCTGGTGATCGAGCAAAGCCTGTCGCAGGGCCGTCTGCTGCCGGGCGTCCAGTGTTTTCAAATCGAGACCGTACACGTCGGCACCTAATGCTCCGCATACGGGGCGCACGTCCAGTTGATTCCCGGCGCGCGGCTGATTGTTCTGCGCTGTGGTGTAGAAGAATTCAGGCATCACGGGTCCCTTCTTGCTGTTCTGTTCAACGCAGCATGCCGCAGCGCCTATACTGGCTCCATGATCATTCCCGCCAGGACATGACAGTTACTGCCAGAGGGTGCGATGTGGCGACAGCGGCGTGGTAGCACGAACATTTTGTACCTATTGAATATTGCGGCTGCGCTTGGTGTTGGCAGCGAGGTCTGCCTGCGTGATAGTGGGCTGGAGCTCGCGGCGCTGGACGACGTCGAGCATACTCATGAGCTCTGGCAGGAGCTCGCGGTGATCCGCAATCTGGTCGCGGCCTGCCCGCAGCCCGGCGTTGGACTGCGCATCGGCAAGCTCTACCACCTCACCAGCCTCGGGCTGCTCGGCTACACCATGCTGGCCAGCCGCACGCTGAGCGAAGCCATTCGTGTCAGTAGCCAATTTCGTCCGTTATCGATGTCGATCTGCCCGGTGCGACTGGAGCCAGAGCCAGACGGGCTGGCGATGCTGTTCGACGACAGCGTACTGCCGCAGGACGCCCGGTCGCTTGTTATCGAGCGCGGGCTCGCCGCCTGGTGCACCCTGTTTGGCGAATTGTTGCAGCGCCCGTTCCGTCCCAGTCGCATCGATCTGAGCTTCGATCCGGCAGACCGCCAGCTCTACGGTGATCACTTTGGCTGCGAGGTGTCGTTCGGGGCCGGGCGAAACGGAATGCTGGTTCGCGTCAGCGACCTGCAGACACCGCTTCCTCTGGCCAACGCCTTCACTCAACGTACCTGCGCCAGCCTCTGTCAGCAGCTGTGTGATAGCCTTGATGACGTCAGCGGCCCCCTGGCGAGACAGGTTCTGCAGGTGCTCATGAGTCGTTCCGGGCGTATCAATCCGGCTCGCGAAGTCGCCGGCTGGCTGGGTGTTTCGGAGCGTTCCCTGCATCGCCGGCTGGGGCAGGAGGGGTACAGTTTTCGCATCCTCGATGAGCGGGTGCGTCGGCAACTTGCCGAGCATCTGCTGTCTGACAGCTCTCTTGGGCTGGAGAGCATCGCCCATCAGCTCGGATATGCCGAAGCGGCAAGTTTCTCTCGTGCATTCAAGCGCTGGACGGGACGGCCGCCGCTCGAGTGGCGCAGACAGCGCGCCGCCGGCTTTGGCCCATGGATGGAGGCTCTGGCTGCGACTCGCGCGGGAGTGCCCGGCCATGCTTGAAGTCCGCAACGTGCGCAAGGCCTACAGCGGTCCGCAGGGGCGCGTACAGGTACTCGATGGTGTCGACCTCGATCTCGCGCAAAACGAATCGTTAGCCTTGATGGGGGAGTCCGGCAGTGGCAAGAGCACTCTGCTGCATCTGATTGCCGGGCTGGATCAGGTGGACGACGGCTCGATTCGTCTTGATGACGTGCATCTTTCAACCCTCGGTGAGGCAGGCCGGGCACGCTATCGGCGCGAGGACGTTGCGGTGGTGTTCCAGCAGTTCAATCTGGTGCCGTCTCTAACCGTAGCCGAGAATCTCGCATTGCAGGCGCGTCTGGCTGACCGCCTGGATAGCCAGTGGCAAGCGCATCTGACCACAGCACTGGGACTGGATGGCCTACTCGACAGATTTCCCGAACAGCTTTCCGGAGGCCAGCAGCAGCGTGTGGCAGTCGGTAGGGCGCTGGCCTTGCGGCCAAGGTTGATCCTGGCTGATGAGCCAACCGGAAACCTCGACGAGCAGACTGCCGAACAGGTGCTGGACCTGCTGCTGGAACGCGTTGCCGAATCCGGCAGCGCTCTGTTGATGGTCACTCACAGCACCACGCTTGCAGACCGGTTGCAGCGGCAATTGAAGCTGTCACGGGGCAGGGTAGTGGAATCATGATCCGCCGGACTGGCTGGGTAATCGCCACCTTGCTCAGTCATTGGCGGCGCCACCCGTTGCAGCTGGGCTGCCTCATCGTCGGGCTATGGCTGGCTACGGCGCTATGGAGCGGCGTCCAGGCGCTCAACCAGCAGGCGCGGGACAGCTATGATCGCGCCGCGCAGCTGTTCGGCGGTCAGGCCGGGCAGGTGTTGGTCAGTACTGACGGGCAAGCCTTTCACCAAAGCCAGTACGTCACTTTGCGTCGGCTCGGCTGGCCGGTTTCTCCTGTGTTGCAGGGCTCGCTTGCGGTGAGCCTGGACGGCCAGGCGGGCAGTGTGGAATCGCTACAACTGCTAGGAATCGACCCGCTGACGCTGCCCCCGGACAGCACCCTGACCCGGGGTAGCGCGACGGCGGATGTCGCTGCGTTCATCGTCGCGCCGGGCCAGACATGGATGGCGGGTGACACGCTGACCCGGCTTGGTGCACGCAGCGGCGATGTGTTGATGTCAGCCGAAGGCCAGCGACTGCCGCCGGCGCTGCGCAGGGACGAACTGCCGCCCGGCGTGGCCGTGGTCGATATCGGTCGCGCGCAGCAATTGCTCGGGTTGCCCGGGCGCGTAAACCAGCTGCTGGTCACCGAGCAGTTCGCCGCAGAGCAACCCGCGGTGCCCGACAGGCTTTCGCTGCGCTGGGACCGGCGCGAGGAGGCCGACCTGCAGCGGCTGACCGACAGCTTTCATCTGAACCTCACTGCGCTTGCCTTGCTGGCTTTTCTCGTCGGGCTGTTCATCGTCCAGGCAGCGGCTGGGTTGGCCATGCAGCAGCGCCGCCGACTGATTCAGACGTTACGTGCCTGCGGCGCCAGCGCTGGAGCGTTGCTGATTGCGCTGACGGTCGAGCTGGTGTCGCTGGCAATCGTCGCCGGCTTGCTGGGCATGTTGACCGGCTATCTGCTCGCTGGCGCATTGATCGGCGATCTGGTTGCCAGTCTCAAGGGACTTTACGGCGCCGAAGTGTCCGCGCAACTGAACGCAAGCTGGAGCTGGTGGCTCTCGGGGCTCGCCATGAGCCTGGCCGGGACACTGATGGCCACGGGTGGGCATGCGGTAGCGGCGCTGCGTCAGTCTCTGGTTCCCAGCCGGCAGCCACCCGGGTGGATGCAGGCGCAGGGGCGAATGCTCCGCTGGCTTTGCTGGGGATCGCTGGCACTGCTCGCGCTCGCGGCGTGCTTGTGGGCAGTGGCGGACGGCTTGGTCGCCGGCTTCGCTCTGCTCGGCAGCATCCTGCTGGCGGCGACGCTCGCGCTGCCCATGCTGCTCGCTGTTCTGTTGGGCATCGGAAGAGGTCTTGCGCGTGGACCCGTGAGTCAATGGTTCTGGGCCGACGGGCAGCAACAACTGTCCCGGCTGAGTCTCGCGCTGATGGCTTTGCTCCTGGCTCTGGCCGCCAATATCGGCGTGGGTGGCATGACCGAAGGTTTTCGCCGCACGTTCACCGACTGGCTGGACCAGCGGCTGGCTGCCGACGTGTATGTCCGGCCCGAGGGGCAACAGCAAGCGCAGGAAATACTCGACTGGCTGCAGGCCCGGACAGATGTGGACGACGTGCTCCCTAGCTGGCAGGTCGACTCCAGCGTAGGCAGCTGGCCGGCTGGGATCAGTGGGATAATCGATCATTCACTCTATCCGCGGACATGGCCGCTGCTGGAGGCGCAAGCGGATGTCTGGCGGCGATTACAGAGCGGGAAGGGGGCTTTGGTCAGTGAACAACTGGCCAATCGAGCGGACCTGACGCTCGGGGACACGCTTGAGCTGGACACGCCTGCTGGTCCTTGGTTTCTGGAACTGGTCGGTGTCTACCCCGATTACGGTAATCCGCGCGGCCAGGTACTGGTTGCCGCACGGGAGTTCCGTTCTCGCTGGCCCGAGGTCGGTGTAAGCAGTATCGGGATACTTGCTGACAGCGATCCGGCGGCCCTGGCGCAGGCGATCGAGGCGCAGTTCGATGTCCGTCGCGTCGCCGATCAGGCGTCGCTCAAAACATACTCCTCGCAGGTGTTCGAGCAGACGTTCGCCGCCACTGCGGCGTTGAACAGCTTGACGCTGGGCGTCGCGGCGCTCGCTCTGTTCAGCTCCTTACTCGGGCTGGCCGATACGCGCCTGGTGCAGCTTGCTCCGCTTTGGGCGATGGGGCTGCGTCCCGCTCAGTTGGGATGGTTGTCGTTGGCACAGCTGCTGGTGCTGGCGGCCTTGACCTGTCTGCTGGCGGTACCGCTCGGACTGATGCTGTCGTGGTGCCTGGTCGCGGTGGTCAACGTCCAGGCGTTCGGCTGGCGGCTGCCGTGGCACTGGTTTCCCGGTCGATGGTCACAACTGGTTGGCCTCGCCCTGCTCGCTGTGCTGCTTGCAGCCAGCCTTCCGATAGCGCGTATCGCCCGGGCGCGCCCGGACAATCTCCTGAGGCAGTTCGTCCATGAAGGCTGATATCCGTGTGCTCATCGTGTGGCTGTTGTTTCTGGTGGTGAGCGGATGCGAACAGAGCGGGGAATCGGAACAGGGTTTCGCCGGGCTGGGCGCGCAAGCGGAGGGTTTCGAGCCGGTTAAGGCCGGCTCCGCGCTGCGCTTTCCGGATGATCATTTGCCGCACCCGCAGTTTCGTATCGAATGGTGGTACGTGACGGCCAATCTCAAGGACCAGCAGGGACGCGACTGGGGCGTGCAATGGACCCTCTTCCGGCAGGCGATGCAGCCGCAGAATGAAGATCAGGCGGCAGACGGCTGGGCCAGCGCCCAGGTCTGGCTGGGGCATGCTGCGTTGAGCAATGAGAACCTGCATCTGTATGCCGATCGCCTGGCCCGGGGCGGGATCGGCCAGGCTGGCGTTAGCGCCGCCCCGTTCGATGCGTGGATAGATCACTGGTCGCTGACCGCTCCGGACGAGGTTTCAACAGAAGTCGCCGCGCGGCTGGGAGACTTGCGCGTACGCGCCGAGGCGGACAGTTTTGCCTACGACCTGCGGTTGCGCAGCGATGGTCCCCTTGTGCTGCACGGCGATGCGGGCCTAAGCCGCAAATCGCAAGGCAGGCAAGCTTCCTATTACTACAGTCAGCCGTTCTATCGCGTAGAGGGGATGCTCGAAGTCGAGGGGGAGCCGGTTTCCGTGACAGGGCAGGCCTGGCTCGACCGCGAGTGGAGCAGCCAGCCGCTGGCCGCCGATCAGCGAGGCTGGGATTGGTTTTCGCTACATTTGGAAGAGGGCAGCAAACTGATGCTGTTTCGTCTGCGCAGCGATACTGGATCACCCTTCGCTTCGGGTAGCTGGACCACGGCCGACGGCACCACTGAGGCAATCGATTCTTCAAAGATCTTCATGCAGGAGCAGGAGCATCAGCGCGTTGCCGGGCGGAAACTGCCGGTTTCCTGGCGACTGCGAATCCCCTCGCGGAATGTCGACCTTCAAGTCAAAGCGCTCAATGCGCAGGCCTGGATGGGCACGTCGATCCCTTATTGGGAAGGTCCGGTGCGCATAAGCGGCAGCCACGACGGGAAGGGTTATCTGGAAATGACCGGCTACTGAAGCCGCTCAGGCGCTTGAGGCGTGTGACGTCGGGAAGGCCGCGCAGACGGGCTCGAACAGCTTGCGCATGAAACGGCTGATCTCGCCCTGCTCTCCGAATACAGCTGTCAGATGCATGTCTGCCTGGTCCAGATGCGCTAGCAGCTGACGCCGCGCCGCATCCTTGCCTAGCAGTGCGACCAGTGTGGTTTTGCCCCGGTCCTTGCCAACATCCTTGCCCTGGACCGGGCTGTCATCGAGCAGGTCGTCACACAACTGAAAGGCCTGGCCCAGCTCATTGGCGAAGCTCGCCAGTTCTCTGCGGGTATTCGGGCTGGCTCCAGTCAGCAGCGCTGCGATATCAAGTGTCGCTTCGAACAGCACGCCGGTCTTGAGTCGGTTGGAAGCGTGAATGTCTCCGGCGGAGCGAGCGCAGCCGTCACGCAAGTCCTTGTATTGACCCTTAACCAGTCCCTGCGTCCCCACGGCGTCGGCAAGGCGCGCGACCATCTGCGACCGCAGCTCGCCATCGATCCGGGGAGTACTGGCAACCACGGAAAAAGCTCGGGTGAGCAAGGCAATTGCTGCCAGCATGGCAATGTCTTCGCCGTAACGCCGGTGCGTAGTGAGACGCCCGCGACGAAGTTCAGCGTTGTCCATGCAAGGGAGGTCATCGAAGACAAGCGAGGCACTGTGCACCATTTCCACGGCGCAGGCGAGATCGAGAGCGGGCGGTGTCGGGGCGCCAAGTTCGCGAGCTGCCATGAGCAGCAGCAGTGGCCGTACGCGCTTGCCTGGGGCCAGGGTGCTGTCGCGCATGGCCTGGCCGATCTGGTCCTGTTCAGCTTCGCCAAGTAGCAGCGCCAGTCGCCGCTCGATGTCGTCACGCAGCGGTGCAAGCGTACAGGCAATGTCTTCCTGGCTGACCGATTGTGCGGGCATTGGACCCATGAACATGCTCCTTTCCTGGCTGCAACTCGTGCACGCTGGCGATGAACTGTTGGACAAGTCGCTACTCAGACATCTGGTTGACGCAATATTAGGTTAAGCTAAGCTTATTGTATAACTTCTGCATAATATTGTGCTTAAGATAACGACAGCGTTACCGGGGAAAAAATCCCCTCACAGGAGTGTAGATGGGTAAGTCGGATCTCGTGGAGCGCAAGAACGATCACCTGGACATCGTTCTCGATGCGAAACGGGCATCGACTAGTACCGACTCCGGGTTCGCCGGGGTCCGCTTTCAGCACTGCGCCTTACCGGAACTGAGTCTCGACGACATCGATCTGAGCACAGCGTTTCTCGGTCGCAGGCTTTCTCTCCCGTTATTGATCAGCTCCATGACCGGCGGCGCCGCGCGCGCTGTAGACATCAATCGACATCTAGCCGAGGCAGCGCAGCACATGGGAATCGCGTTGGCGATCGGCTCACAGCGAGTGGCTCTGGAAACCGGCTCCGACCAGGGGCTCACCCGTGAGCTGCGAGGTTACGCGCCGGACGTGCCGTTGCTGGCCAACCTTGGCGCCGCCCAGCTTATCGAAAGTAAAGGTCTAGAGGCGGCCAGGCGAGCCGTCGACATGATCGAGGCAGACGCACTGATTGTACATCTCAATCCTTTACAGGAAGCTGTACAAGCTGGCGGTGATCGTCGCTGGCAGGGCGTGCTGCGATCAATCGAAGATGCAGCCTCACAAATGCCGGTCCCGCTGGTAGTGAAGGAAGTCGGCGCAGGAATCTCGGCAAATGTCGCACGGCAGCTGGTGGAAGCGGGCGTTGCGGTCATCGACGTGGCCGGGGCAGGTGGTACCAGCTGGGCTGCGGTAGAGGCGGAGCGTGCGAAAAACTCCACCGACCGTGCCGTCGCGCTGGCATTCGCCGATTGGGGCATCCCTACCGTGACGGCTCTGACGGAAGTGCGGGATGCATTGCCTCATACTTCAGTCATCGCTTCGGGGGGTATTCGTACCGGTGTGGACGTCGCCAAGGCCATACGTCTGGGAGCCGATCTTGCTGGGCAGGCTGCCGCGGTGCTGCATTGCGCTACGCAGTCGACCGATGCGGTCATCGAACATTTCGACATCATCGGCAAACAGTTGCGGGTAGCCTGTTTCTGTACCGGCAGCGCCGATCTGAAAGCCCTGCGGCGCGCACCGCTGCTTTCGGTGCAGTCGGCTGCGGCCGCATCGGAGCGCTGAACGTGACTCACTACGCAGTAGTCGCTCCGGCCTACCCCAGTCATTTCGCCGCGTTGCAGGCACTCGCCGGGGAGCTCATCGAGCGCGGTCATCGGGTCACCTTTATCCATCAAGCCGAGGCCGCCAACTGGCTCAGCGACCCGCGGGTAGACTTCCGTGCAGTGGGTCTGCAGGCCCGCGCCCAGGGCAGTCTCAGACGAACGCTGGACCTGGCGGCCAACCCTGGCGGGCCGCTGGGCCTGCGGCGGTTGATCGAGGATCTTGCGCTCACCACGCAGATGCTTTGCCAGGAATTACCCGGTGCGCTCCAGGAGCTGCAAGTGGACGCGCTGATCTGCGATCAGATGGAGGCCGCCGGGGCGCTGGTGGCCGAAGCGCTGCAGTTACCGTTCGTCTCCATCGCCTGCGCTTTGCCGATCAACCGTGAGCCAGGCATACCGCTGCCAGTGATGCCGATGGCCTACGGCACGAGCGAAGCTGCCGGCAGGATGTACGAGGGCAGCACCCGTGTGTATGACTGGATGATGGGGCGACATGGCCGGGTGCTCGAAGAGCAGGCTCGACGCTTCGGTCTGCCGGTTCGTAGCGGCTTGCACGAATTCCTCTCGCCTCTGGCGCAGATCAGCCAGACCGTGGCTGGCTTCGAATTCCCGCGCCAGGCCTTGCCGGCACACTTTCATCATGTCGGTCCTTTGCGGCCGCCGCTCACCGGCGAAGCCGAGCTGACCTACGATATAGATCCGAAACGACCCATGGTGTTCGCCTCGCTGGGAACCCTGCAGGGGCATCGATTCGCCCTGTTCCAGCGCATTGCCTGGGCCTGCGAGCGGCTCGGTGCGCAGTTGCTGGTGGCCCACTGCGGCGGTCTGAGCGATGCGCAATCGATTCGATTGCAGGAGCACGGCGCCTCCTGGGTGACCGATTTCGCGCCGCAGCGAGCAGCTCTTGCGCGTGCCAACGCGGTGGTCACCCATGCGGGCTTGAACACGGTGATGGATGCCCTGGTTGCGCGCACGCCGATACTGGCGGTTCCGATCGCCTTTGATCAGCCCGGCGTCGCTTCGCGTGTCATTCACGCTGGGGTCGGCATGAAGGTATCGCCACGCTTCACCGCTGCGCTGGGAATCGCCGAGCGGCTGGAGATGATCACTACCGAGCCGCAGTTTGCAGACAATCTCGACCGGCTGGGCAGCGAAGTGGATGCCGCTGGTGGTGTCAGGCTCGCCGCAACCATCACCGAACAGGCGATTACGACTCGCCAGCCGGTGACCGAGGTCAGCGCCTCATGACCAGCCGATACGACCTGCTTCTGGCCGGTGGCGGCCTGGCCAATGGACTCATCGCATGGCGTATCGCCCAGCTGCGTCCGGATTGGAAGATTCTGGTGCTCGAGCACGGCGACCGCTTGGGCGGCAACCATACCTGGTCGTTTCACCAGGCCGATCTCAGCGAGGCAGAGCACGCCTGGCTGGCCCCCCTGGTTGAGCATCGCTGGCCTGGCTACAGGGTTCGTTTCGCGAATCTTGATCGAAGCCTGAGCGGTGGCTACGCGAGTATCCCGTCGGATCGATTCGCCGATCAGCTGCATACCGACCTGGGGCAGCGCGTCCGCACCGGGGTCGAGGTGACCGCCATCGAGCCTACACGCGTACAGCTGGCCGACGGGCAATGGCTGGAGGGAAGCGCGGTGCTTGATGGCCGAGGACCCCGGCCTTCCGAGCATCTGGCGCTAGGCTGGCAGGCCTTTCTCGGGCTCGAAGTGCAGCTCACCGCACCGCATGGTCTGAGCCTTCCCTGGTTGATGGATGCCGCTGTCGAGCAGGGCGCGGGCTACCGTTTCGTCTATGTGCTGCCGCTGTCCGCAGACCGCCTGCTGATAGAGGATACCCACTACGTCGACCAGCCGTTGGCCGATCAAGCGATGTTGCGTCGCCATGTGCAGGATTATGCGAGTCGCCAGGGCTGGACTATCCAGAGTGTACTGCGCGAAGAGACCGGAGCCTTGCCGATTACCCTGGCCGGTCACTTCGATGAGTTCTGGCGGGAGGTCGGTGACGTCCCGTGCAGCGGACTGCGCGCGGGACTGTTTCACCCGACCACGGGGTATTCACTGCCACACGCGGTGCGTCTGGCTGATCGCATCGCCACTCTACCCGAGCTCAGTGCGCCGGCGTTGCTGCAGCTCGTGCGTGGCGAAGCACAGCGCCAGTGGCAACGTCAGGGTTACTTCCGCTTGCTCAACCGGATGCTGTTTCTGGCCGGACGGCCGGAGCACCGTTGGCGTGTCATGCAGCGCTTTTACCGGTTGCCGGAAAAGCTCATCGAACGTTTCTATGCTGGTCGTCTGACGGCGTTCGACAAGCTGCGCATCGTCACCGGCAAGCCGCCCGTGCCGATGGCTGAAGCGTTACGAGCAGCAAACATGCGATCTCCACAACAATTAAGGAATCCCGAATGAGTGAGCCGCAGCGCGCAGTGGTTATCGGCGCGGGTTTCGGGGGGCTGGCGCTGGCCATCCGTCTACAGTCCGCCGGGATCCAGACCACGCTTCTGGAGAAGCGCGACAAGCCGGGCGGCCGTGCATACGTATACCAGGATGCCGGCTTTACCTTTGACGCCGGTCCCACCGTGATCACCGATCCATCGGCACTCGAGGAGCTGTTCGCTCTTTCCGGCCGCGTGATGAGCGATTATGTCGAGCTGCTTCCTGTGGCACCGTTCTACCGATTGTGCTGGGAAGACGCCGAACCATTCGATTACGCCAACGACCAGGACGAGCTCGATCGCCAGATTGCCGCGAAGAACCTCGCCGATGTGGGCGGCTACCGCCGCTTTCTCGCTTATTCACGCGCGGTATTCGAAGAGGGCTATGTAAAGCTGGGTGCCGTGCCGTTCCTGTCGTTTCGCGACATGATTCGCGCCGGTCCGCAACTCGCGCGTCTGGAAGCCTGGCGCAGCGTGTACGCTATGGTCTCGCGTTTCATCAAGGACGAGCATCTGCGCCAGGCGTTTTCGTTTCATTCGCTGCTGGTAGGCGGGAGTCCCTTTGCAACGTCGTCCATATACGCATTGATCCACGCACTGGAGCGCAAGTGGGGGGTATGGTTCCCCCGCGGCGGCACTGGCGAACTGGTACGCGGGATGGTGAAGCTGTTCGAGGATCTGGGCGGAAAGCTGGAACTCAACGCCGAGGTCGATCGCATCGAGACCGCCGGCGATCGAGTGGAGGCAGTCAGCCTGGTCGATGGCCGCAGATTTTCGACTGACGCGGTGGCGTCCAATGCCGACGTGGTGCACACCTACGACCGGTTGCTGGGCCATCACGAGCGTGGGCAGAAGCAGGGGCGGGCTTTACAGCGCAAGCGTTTCAGCATGTCATTGTTCGTCATTTATTTCGGGCTGGACCAGCCACCTATGGACCTGCCGCATCACACTGTCTGTTTCGGGCCGCGCTACCGCGAGCTGATCGACGAAATTTTCAACGGCGAACAGCTTGCCGAGGATTTCTCGCTGTACCTGCATTCACCATGCGTGACTGATCCGTCGCTGGCTCCTGAGGGCTGCAGTGCGCATTACGTACTGGCGCCGGTGCCGCATCTGGGCAACGCCGACATCGACTGGGACACGGAAGGTCCACGTTACCGTGACCGTATTCTCGACTATCTTGAACAACACTATATCCCCGGCTTGCGGCAACACATGGTGACCTGTCGACACTTCACTCCCCACGATTTTCGCGATGAGCTCAACGCCCATCTGGGCTCGGCGTTTTCCCTGGAGCCGGTGCTCACTCAAAGTGCCTGGTTCAGGCCGCACAATCGCGATGAGCAGCTGCATAACCTGTATCTGGTAGGCGCCGGGACCCACCCAGGCGCAGGCGTTCCCGGTGTGGTTGGTTCGGCCAAGGCAACGGCCGGTCTGATGATCGAGGACCTGCGAGCATGAATCTGGCGTTAGCCGAGCAGGCGAGGCAGACCATCGAAGCCGGCTCGAAGAGCTTCGCCCTTGCCTCGCGATTATTCGACGCGCAGACCCGGGCCAGCGCCGTCATGCTCTACGCGTGGTGCCGGCATTGCGATGATGTGATTGATGGACAACAGCTTGGCTTCGGTCAGGTCGATGCGCCTCAGGCCGGCGAATCCACGCTGGAGGAGTTACGCGTTGCCACCCGGCAGGCCTGTGCTGGGGAGCCGGTGCAGCAGCCTGCCTTTGCCGCCCTGGGCGAAGTGGTCAAGATGCATCGGATTCCGCCGCGCTTCCCGATGCAGCACCTGGATGGTTTCGCCATGGACGTTCAGGGTCGAGAGTATCAGACCGAGTCGGACATGCTGGAATACTGCTACCACGTGGCAGGCGTCGTCGGGGTGATGATGAGCATCATCATGGGCGCACGGGACGAGGAAACGCTCGACCGGGCCTGCGATCTGGGGCTGGCCTTCCAGCTCACCAACATCGCCCGGGATATCGTCGAGGATGCCCAGATCGGACGCTGTTATCTGCCGATGAACTGGCTGCGCGAGGCTGGCGTCGAGCGCGACGAGCTCGCAGAACCGGCGAACAGGCCACTGCTTTCAGGCTGGGCGGCGCGGCTGGTGGACATGGCAGAGCCTTACTACCGGTCGGCGCGTGGCGGGTTGACCGCATTACCGCTGCGCTCGGCGTGGGCGGTGGCGACGGCACGCAGCGTCTATCGGGAGATCGGCGTACAGGTGAGGCAACAGGGGAAGCATGCCTGGGATGAGCGCATCAGTACCAGTCGGCTGGATAAGCTGCGCCTGCTGTGCCAGGCTTCGGGTATCGCACTAAGCTCGCGCGCCGATACTACCGAGCCGCGTCCGCCCGGTCTGTGGACTCGTCCTCGCTGAGCGAGGTTCTGTTTAACGGTCCGTCATGCAGTTCACGAAGCTGGCGGCGTAACTCGGATACCGGCGGCGCGTAAAGAAACCCGTACGACACGCAGCGCTGACGATCATGCACCGCATGGTGCATCAGGTGCGCCTGATAAAGGCGTTTTAGATAGCCGCGACGAGGCACGTAACGAAAAGGCCAGCGACGATGCACCAGCCCGTCGTGCGCAACGAAATACAGAAAACCATAGGCGGTCATGCCGGCGCCCACCCACTCCAATGGGTGCCAGCCGGCCATGCCAAGCGCAATCAGCGCAATGGCCACACCAGCGAAGACCACGGCGTACAGGTCGTTCTTTTCAAACCAGCCGCTGCGCGGCTCGTGATGCGAGCGATGCCAGCCCCAGCCCCAGCCATGCATGATGTATTTGTGCGCGAACCAGGCGAACAGCTCCATCCCGGCCAAGGTGGCGAGGAACACTAGAAGATTGATCGCAACGCTCATCATTCGGCCTGCTCTAGCGCCGCCCGCAAGGCGCTGGGGTCGCTGAACTCTGAGGTGCCGGCCACTCTGCCATCCTCGAGCGTCAACCATAAAACCGGCTCGGCACCGGTGCGCTGTGGTGCAAGCTCACCCTTGCGGTCGAGCAGCACGCGGTAGTTGGCCGAGCGCATCGATGGCACCAGAACCATTTTCGCGACCAGTCCGGGCACACGCGATATGTCGGCGACATACACCGCAGAACGCTCATCGAGATACCCGGAGGGGAGATCCTTGATGGCCGAGTCGACCAGCTTCGCGGCGCCGTGGCTGCTGGCAAGCAGCACCAGTCGGGTGTCGTCGGTCAGGGTGTGCTTCTGGTCGTGCTGATCCTGAAACTGCAGCGCCGAGACGGAATCGCCCACCCCGATCGCAAGCGCCGGCAGGCTGCCCGCTGCGCCGGCCAGGGACGCTGTCACCAGAAGATGTTTGAGCTTGAGCATGGTCGGCACCGCTGCCTGTTAAAAAACACAGCTTAGCCGAATCACGAGCCGCTGTGTCGATGGTTGTATGTCGATAGCTTGCAGTGAACCGTCGTCCTGGATCAGACCTGGCGCTGAATCCAGTCCTCGATCTGCTCGGCCAGAACGTCCAGCGGCAGCGGACCGAAGCCGAGTATTGCGTCGTGGAAGCCGCGCTGATCGAGGCGGTCACCGAGCACCGCGCAGGCCTGTTCCCGCAACCTGAGAATCTCGAGCAAGCCGAGCGTGTACGTCGTCGCCTGGCCGGGCATGACCAGATAACGATCGACTTCTGTAACGCATTGCGGGCGGCTGGCCGGCAGGTTGGCGTACAGATAGTCAACAGCCTGCTCGCGACTCCAGCGACGGGCATGCAAGCCGGTATCCACAACCAGCCGGCAGGCACGCTTGAGCTCCTGGGTCAGCCGCCCGTACTCGCCATAGTCGCCAGCGTACAGTCGGATTTCGTGGGTCACCAGCTCGGCATACAAACCCCAACCCTCGACATAGGCGTTGTAGTTGGCATAGCGGCGGAAAGCAGGCAGCGTGGCCAGGCGGTTGGCGATAGCGAATTGCATGTGATGCCCCGGTACCGCCTCATGAAACGCGAGCGCCTCCATGGTGAAAGTCGGTAACTGCTCCAGGTCGTAGAGGTTGATGTAGAAGGTGCCCGGGCGACTGCCGTCCGCCGCCGGGCCGTGGTAGAAGGCCATGCCCGCGGTCTGCTCGCGGTGCGGTTCAACGGCCCTGACTTGTAGCGGGTCGGCTGGCAGCACATGAAACAGCTCCGGCAAGCGCTGCTGAATGCGGTCGATGACCCGGTCGAGGTCGTCCAGGTAGGCTTGGCGGCCTCCTGCTGTCTGCGGGTAATAGAACCGCGGGTCGTCCCGAGTAAACTCGAAAAAGCCGCGCAAGTCGCCGCTGAAATCAACCTGCGGCAGCAGCTGGCGGATTTCGTCCTGGATGCGCGCGACTTCGCTCAGGCCCAGCTCGTATATCTGCTGCGCGCTCAGATCGGTGCTGGTTTCCCACCTCAGGCAGGCGCGGTAGTAGGCCTCGCCATCCGCTAGCGAACTCAAGCCGCCTTGCTCGGGCGCCTCGGCGAGGAGCGTCTGCATGAATGCGCCGAGCCTGTCGTAGGCCGGTCTGACCTGCTCTGCAAGCGCTTGCTGACACTCGGCAACCAGTGTCTTGAAGCTGGCAGGCGGGACTGCCTGCGCCTCGTCAAGCTTGCTGCGAAAGTCGACCGCCAGCATGCTCGTTTGCGGTTGTTGCAGGTCGTCGACCACGCGTGTGCAGTCGCTGATGATCTGTTCGGTCAGGAATCGAGGCAGCAACACACCTCGTTCGCGGCGTAGCGCAACGCTGTCGATGACTTGATCGGTTGCCTCGGAAAAGGCACGCAGCCGCGCCACGTAGTTCGTTGCGTCCTGTTCGCCGGTAATGCGATGCATATTGATCATGAACGCCGGGAACTCGGCATGCAGCCCGAACTTCTGATCCAGCGCGTAGCGCTGAAACCGAAACTCGAAGCGCTCGAGAATCTCCTCGCAATCCCGACGGAACAGCTGGTGATTCATCCGCTGCGCCGGGCTCAGAGTGTCCGGATCGAACGCGTCGAGCGCTTGCAGATGACGCCGCGCAAGCTGCGCATAGCCTGCTTCGCCGGCATCGGAGTAATCATCCAGTTCGTCCTGTCGCTGGTTTCGCCCGAACAGGGTCAGCTTCTGCGGGAAATAGCCGATGCGCTCGTTGAATGCCTCTTCGAAGAACCGCTCGATATCCAGCCCGGTCATGGCAGACGCCCCTTCAGCAGTGCCTCGGGGCCGGGTTCGGCTCCGGCTGGCCGTGGCACGTCTGTCCGCCTGGGAATATTGCGCATGCTCGGCAGGATCTGTTCGACATACAGCTGATAGAGTCGGCCCAGCTCATGCATCGGATCGTCGTGATCATCGATGCGAATATCGCACAGCGGATACTCTTCCTCGGAAAACACCATGATGTTGGCCGAGCGTTCGTCCTTGGTGTCGCCTCCTTGCTCTTCGCCCGCCTGGATGGCGAGCACCAGCCGTTGCGCCAGGTCCAGATGCACGGTGCGGTTCATTGTCTCGACGACCGAATCGAGTACGTGGGGTCCTGCCAGCCGGTTGCCCTGAGTAGCGAAGCCATCGCCCTGACGGTGATCGGCGAATGGAATGGTATCGCTCCCGGTCCAGACGGCTGTGCGGCCGCGCATGTCGACAACCCCAACCTGACGGCTCTGCGGCTGGGCATCGAGTTTGATTACCTCGTTCAGCGCTTCGCTGGCGCTGGCTCCGTGTTGCATCAGACGAAGCCCGTCATAGGCCAGATAGGGGTTGAGCAACGCCTGTGACGCCACCACGCCCACCTGCGGTATTCCGTGGCAGGCAAGCTTGCCGACCGACTGAACGCCAGTGCTGGCACCGACGCCAATCTGGCCAGTGCGGCGGCAATGCGCGACTACGGAAAAGGTCACGGCTGTCTCCTTGCAACGCGAATAGCGCGATGGACGGTTGACTCGCAGGGAGCAATGCAGTTCACCCCTGACGCGCCATGGGCTTCGATGCGTCATGCAAAGCGCTGCGTGACGGGCCAGTTGAGCGAGATCGCAGGAAAAGTAGTGGAGCTCAGGCATGGTCCACTCAAAAGGCGGGACGTTGATCGCAGCCGGCGGTCGGAATGTCAGGTAGCGGCGGATGAGAATCGATGATGGACACTGTGGCGTTGTTCGTAGCGACTGGCTTGGGTCTGGGATGGCTCCCCTGGGCACCAGGAACCTTCGGCGCGTTGATCGGCCTGCCACTGGCATGGTGGGTGATGGGCGGGTCGCCGCGGCGGCAGATGCTGCTTACCGGGTTGTTCCTGGCCGGGGCCGTGCCGCTCTGCCATTGGGCCTCCCTCTTGCTCGGGGGAGGGGATGCCAGTCAGATTGTGGCCGATGAATACCTGGCATTTCCTTTGGCGGTCCTGGGCCTGCCCATGGCGCGCTACCCGTGGCTGTGGGCAGCGTCCTTCGGGCTTTATCGGCTGCTCGACGCCACCAAGCCCCCGCCGATCGATCAACTGGAGGCTATCGGCAGCGGCCTGGGGATCGTGCTGGACGACGTCATGGCGGCCATCGGTGCTCGGCTGGTGCTGGCGATCGGCATAGCCGTCTGGCGCCGGTACCGTTCCGCCTAACGAGCATCTGCGATGCGAGGCTGGAATAGTCCAATGAGGACCGGCATGACCGAAGGGTGAGCCCAGTAGGGTGAAGGCGGGGTTTCGC
>CAYZFU010000033.1:0-21067 GCA_964477725.1 uncultured Halopseudomonas sp. | reverse complement strand
CAATCGGGGGAGTGACGGGGAACTATGGCTAGCAAGCAGGGTAGCAGGATGATCGTCGGTCTCGACATCGGCACCTCCAAGGTGGTGGCGCTGGTCGGCGAGATCGGCGCGGACGGGCAGCTGGAGATTGTCGGCATCGGCTCGCATCCTTCCCGCGGGCTGAAGAAGGGCGTGGTGGTCAACATCGAATCCACCGTGCAATCCATTCAGCGTGCCATCGAAGAAGCCGAGCTGATGGCAGGCTGTCAGATTCACTCTGTTTTCGCCGGCGTGGCGGGCAACCACATCCGCAGCCTGAACTCGCACGGCATCGTCGCGATTCGCGACCGGGAAGTCATACCGGCGGATATCGAGCGGGTGCTCGATGCGGCCCAGGCGGTCGCCATCCCTGCCGACCAGAAGGTGCTGCACATCCTGCCGCAGGAATACGTGATCGATAATCAGGAAGGCGTCCGTGAGCCCCTGGGCATGTCCGGCGTGCGGCTCGAAGCCAAGGTGCATCTGGTCACCTGTGCGCTCAATGCCGTGCAGAACATCGAAAAATGCATCCGCCGCTGCGGCCTGGATGTGGAGGACGTGATCCTCGAGCAACTGGCGTCCAGCTATTCGGTGCTTACCGAGGACGAGAAAGAGCTGGGCGTGTGCATGGTCGACATCGGCGGTGGCACCACCGACATCGCCATATTTACCGAAGGTGCGATCAAGCACACCGCGGTGATTCCGATCGCTGGCGATCAGGTCACCAATGACATCGCCATGGCGCTGCGCACCCCGACGCAGTACGCCGAGGAAATCAAGATCCGCTACGCCTGCGCGCTGGCCAAGCTGGCCGGCCCTGAGGAAACCATCAAGGTGCCCAGCGTTGGCGAGCGTCCGCCGCGCGACCTGTCACGCCAGGCCCTGGCCGAAGTGGTCGAGCCGCGCTACGACGAGCTGTTTACGCTGATCCAGGCAGAACTGCGCCGCTCGGGATTCGAGGACATGATCCCGGCCGGCATCGTGCTGACCGGCGGCACCGCCAAGATGGAAGGCGCCGTCGAGCTGGCAGAAGAGATATTCCATATGCCGGTGCGCCTTGGCGTGCCGCAGGAATTCAAGGGACTCACCGATGTGGTTCGCAACCCGATCTATTCGACCGGGGTGGGGCTGTTGCACTACGGCATGAAGCACCACGGTGAGCACGGAAGCGGTCATTCGGAGCAAGCCAGGACTTCACCGCTCGAACGCGTCAAGCGGTGGTTCAAGGGCAATTTTTAACAGACCCGCTGAAGCGGGCGGTAGTACCAACGACGAAACGAAACGAGTCTAAAACTCAGGAGATCGAACCATGTTTGAATTGATCGATAACGTTCCCCAGAACGCAGTAATCAAAGTCGTCGGTGTTGGCGGTGGCGGCGGCAACGCCCTGCAGCACATGGTCATCAACAACGTCGAAGGCGTCGATTTCATCTGCGCCAACACCGATGCCCAGGCATTGAAGAACGTCAGTGCGCGTACCGTCCTGCAGCTGGGTTCGGCAGTGACCAAGGGTCTCGGTGCTGGAGCCAACCCGCTGATCGGTCGCGAGGCCGCGATGGAAGACCGCGAACGCATCGCCGAAGTGTTGCAGGGTTCGGATATGGTGTTCATCACCGCCGGCATGGGTGGTGGTACCGGTACCGGCGCCGCCCCCATCGTTGCCGAAGTGGCGCGCGAAATGGGCATCCTCACGGTGGCCGTAGTCACCAAGCCGTTCCCGTTCGAAGGCCGCAAGCGCATGCAGATTGCCGAAGAAGGCATCCGCGAGCTGAGCCTGCATGTCGACTCGCTGATCACCATCCCCAACGAGAAGTTGCTGACCGTGCTGGGCAAGGATGCAAGCTTGCTGGCTGCCTTCAGCAAGGCCAACGACGTACTGCTCGGCGCCGTCCAGGGTATCGCTGATCTGATCATGCGTCCGGGTATGATCAACGTCGACTTTGCCGACGTGAAAACCGTCATGAGCGAGATGGGCATGGCGATGATGGGTACTGGTCATGCCAGCGGCCCGAACCGCGCACGTGAGGCGGCTGAAGCGGCAATTCGCAGCCCGCTGCTGGAAGATGTCAACCTGATGGGCGCTCGCGGCATCCTGGTCAACATTACCGCTGGTCCGGATCTCTCTCTGGGCGAGTTCTCCGAGGTCGGTTCCACTGTCGAAGAGTTTGCATCCGAAAGCGCGACTGTCGTGGTGGGCACGGTTATCGATCCGGAACTGCGCGACGAGCTGCGCGTAACAGTGGTCGCGACCGGTCTGGGCGCTAAGGAAGTCAAGCCGGTCAAGGTGATCGACAACACCGCTGCCAACGGCGGCGCGCGCCAGCAGAACGAAGGCAGCTCGCCGAACTACCGCGACCTGGATCGTCCGACGGTCATGCGTCAGTCCGGTGGTGCGGCGGCGGCCCGTTCAGCCCAGACCCAGGACGATCTGGATTATCTGGATATCCCGGCGTTCCTGCGTCGCCAGGCTGACTGAGCCATAGGTTCAGTCAATCAAGTGAATAGGGCTGATTGGTATGCATCGAATGGGTGGTTTGCTATTATCGCCGCCAGTTTGATGGAAACTCTTCGCAACTAGCGGAAGCCGTACAGCATGATCAGACAGCGTACACTGAAGAACATTATCCGGGCCACTGGTGTTGGTCTGCACTCGGGTGAGAAGGTTTACCTCACCCTGAAACCGGCTCCGGTCGATACCGGGATCGTGTTCTGTCGCGTCGATCTGGACCCCGTGGTTCAGATTCCGGCTCGTGCCGAGTACGTAGGCGAGACGACCATGTCCACCACCCTGATCAAGGATGGAGCCAAGGTCGACACTGTCGAGCACCTGTTGTCGGCCATGGCCGGCCTGGGTATAGACAACGCGTACGTTGAACTCAGCGCGCCGGAGGTTCCGATCATGGACGGCAGCGCCGGGCCCTTCGTATTCCTGATCCAGTCGGCGGGTATCGAAGAGCAGGAAGCAGCCAAGACGTTCATTCGCGTCAAACGTGAAGTAACTGTGGAAGAAGAAGGCAAGACCGCCACCTTTGTACCTTTCGAGGGTTTCAAGGTGTCGTTCGGCATCGACTTCGATCATCCGGTATTCCGTGGTCGCAGCCAGTTTGCCAGCGTCGATTTTTCGAGCACTTCCTTTGTCAAGGAAGTCAGTCGTGCGCGCACCTTCGGGTTCATGCGCGACATCGAATATCTGCGCTCGCAGAACCTGGCATTAGGCGGCAGCGTGGATAACGCGATCGTGGTAGACGAATATCGGGTGTTGAATGAGGACGGCCTGCGTTACGAGGACGAATTCGTCAAACACAAGATTCTCGATGCGATTGGTGACCTGTACCTGCTGGGCAATAGCCTGGTTGGCGAGTTTCGCGGGTTCAAGTCCGGTCATGCACTGAACAACAAGTTGCTTCGCGCGCTCATCGCCAGCCGCGATGCGTGGGAAACTGTCACATTTGAAGATGCCGGCACCGCACCGATCTCCTTCATGCGGCCGGCAGCGGCAGTCTGATTTCTCGTTTCGTTTCAACGGCCACTTCGGTGGCCGTTTTTTTTGCGTTTTTTTCAGAAGCGAGGTGATCGGGCCACGAACCCGCAAAGGATGAGGCCTCAGTCGGCCGCGTGATGACGTGCCAGCCGCTCAAGCGCACCCTTCAGCGCCGTATCCGTGACCTGTTCGGCGGTCTCGAAGAGGCTTTCCGAAGCGAGTTTCGAACGCTTCATTCTGCGAACTGGTCCGGCTTTCTGGATCAACGGCGGTTGTACCTTGCAATGCAATTTCGTTAAGGTTCGGAATTCCGTGTAAGCCTGTAGTTGGCGAACGAGGCGTTTTTGCTGGTAACGCATGCGTGTTGCCCACTGACTGTCCGTGACAATCAGTCGTAACACACCGTCTCGCAGGGATGCCACCCGGCAGTGTTCCCTCGCTGCAGGTTCCAACACGACGTTGACGAGCGCCTGCAGGCGCTCGAGCTCTCGAGCCTTCGAATACAGGCCCTTCAGGGTAGCGTTGGTGCGTATGAGGTCGCCTGGGCGACGCGCATTAAGCGGATAGAAGGCCATACAGTGCGCAGCAGTTGGGTTGATCGCCATCCTAGCAGAATCGCGCCGGTAAGTAGGGGGACTAGGTGAACATCATTATTCTTTCGGACCGTCTGGGTGCGGCCAGGGCATTGCGGCTTAGCGCGCCCTGGGTAGTACTGGCACTGGTTCTGATACTGGCGATGCCAGCCGCAGCCGCGTGGATTACCTGGCGGCTGGTTGCGCCTGCGGCCGGGCCGATTGTGCAAAGCGTTGACTACGAAGCGATCTGGCAACAAGCGCTGGCCGAATATCAGGTCGAAGCGCCGGTGAACGAAGCACAGGTAGAACTGGCGAGAATGACCGAGCAGCTTGGTCAGCTGCAAACCCGTCTGACCCGCCTGGATGCCCTGGGAGAGCGGCTGACCGAGCTGGCCGAGCTCTCGGATGGCGAGTTCGACTTCGATTCGGATCCCGGTATGGGTGGCCCAGAGCTACGCCGCGATCGCGACGCCAGCTACCGCGCGCCGGATGTACAAACCATTATCGACCAGTTGACCGCGCGCATCGATGATCGCACGCAGCAGTTGCGGCTCATTGAGCAGCTGATGCTTGACCGCCGCTCCGATGCCAATGCGCTACTGGACTTCATGCCCGTCAGCGAAGGCTACGTATCGTCCGGCTTTGGTCGCCGTACCGATCCCATCAGCGGACGCATATCGATGCACACTGGCATTGATTTTGCGGCCAAGCGCGGCACGCCGATTCATGCAGTAGGTGCCGGCGTCGTCACCTTTGCCGGGCGCAAGGGTGCGTACGGCAACACGGTAGAGATTACCCACGGCAACGGTTACAAGACTCGCTACGCCCATGCGCACGAAATCCAGGTAGCCAAAGGCGATCTTGTGCGCAAGGGGCAGGCTATCGCCACGGTTGGCTCGACCGGCCGCTCCACCGGGCCGCACCTTCATCTCGAGGTGTTCCGCAATGGCATGGCGGTCAACCCCGCCCGCCATATCGCCATGAACCAGTAATCACTACCGGCTAGGCACGCACGATTCCTCCGGCGGCGATCATCTGGCGACGCGAGTCGACTGCTATGGCCGCCGTGTTCGCCCTGGGAGGGCGTCTTTCATCGCGGGCAAGCCTTAAGCCCTGACCGGTTCCCTCTCTCAGCACGCCAAGCCAGCACGGTTTATTGTCTCGCTGGAATCAGAGTAGAATGCCCTTCTTCTGGTCGAGGCGAGCCGCGTGCTGGGCTCTGGCCAACCATCAAACGGATATCAAAGTCGACTATGTTTGCGCCTTTATTGAAGAAGCTGTTTGGAAGCAAGAACGAGCGTGAATTGAAGCGCATGGGCAAGATGGTCCGCGCCATCAATGCCCTGGAAGAATCACTGAACGCCCTGAGCGACGAGCAGCTGAAAGCCAAGACCGCCGAATTCAAGGAGCGGTTGGCCAAGGGCGAAACCCTCGACAATATCCTGCCTGAAGCCTTTGCTCTGGTTCGAGAGGCCAGCAAGCGCGTCATGGGCATGCGTCATTTCGACGTCCAGCTTATCGGCGGCATGGTGCTGCACGAAGGCAAGATCGCTGAAATGAAAACCGGTGAAGGCAAGACACTGGTTTCCACGCTTCCGGCGTATCTCAATGCATTGTCCGGCAAGGGCGTGCACATCGTGACGGTCAACGACTATCTGGCGCGCCGTGATGCCAACCTCATGCGGCCTCTGCACGAGTTTCTCGGTCTTACGGTTGGTGTGGTCGTACCTTTTCAGGATCCCGCAGAAAAGCGTGACGCGTACCGTTGCGACATCACCTACGGTACCAACAACGAGTTCGGCTTCGACTACCTGCGCGACAACATGGCCTTTCGACTGGAAGACAAGTTCCAGCGCGAACTCAACTTCTCGATCGTCGACGAGGTTGACTCCATCCTGATCGACGAAGCCCGTACGCCGCTGATTATTTCCGGTCCTGCCGAAGACAGTTCCAAGCTGTACATGCAGATCAATCAGCTCATTCCCAAACTCACCCGCGGCTTTCCCGCCGAGGAAGGGCAGGAAGAAGTCGACGGTCACTACACCATCGACGAGAAGACCCGACAGGTCGAACTGAACGAGGCCGGTCACCAGTACGTTGAAGAACTGCTGACCCAGGCGGGGCTGCTACCCGAGGGCGACAGCCTGTATGCCGCGCAGAATCTCAATCTACTGCATCATGTGCATTCTGCGTTGCGTGCGCATACGTTGTTTCATCGCAACGTTGAATACATCGTGCAGAACAATCAGGTATTGCTGGTCGACGAACATACCGGCCGTACCATGCCCGGCCGTCGTCTGTCCGAAGGCTTGCACCAGGCCATCGAGGCGAAGGAAGGCCTGCAAATTCAGGCCGAGAGTCAGACGCTGGCTTCGACCACGTTCCAGAACTACTTCCGCCTGTACAACAAGTTGTCGGGCATGACCGGTACGGCCGATACCGAAGCGTTCGAATTCCGCCAGATCTACAGCCTCGACGTTGTGGTGATTCCGACCAACAAACCGATGATCCGCAAGGACTTCAACGATCTGGTCTATCTCACCATCGAAGAGAAGTTCGCCGCGATCGCCGCCGATATCAAGGACTGCATGGACAAGGGCCGCCCGGTACTGGTCGGTACCGCCTCGATCGAATCCTCGGAAGTGGTTTCGCAACTGCTCAAGAACGAAGGCATCGCGCACAAGGTGCTCAACGCCAAGTATCACGAAAAAGAAGCCGAGATCATCGCTCAGGCAGGTCGCCCTGGCGCAGTGACCATCGCTACCAACATGGCCGGTCGTGGTACCGACATTATCCTGGGCGGCAGCTGGGAAGCCGAGGTCAATAGTCTGATCGATCCGACGCCAGAACAGATCGCGCAGATCAAGGCCGAATGGCAGGAGCGCCATCAGGACGTGCTGAATGCAGGCGGGTTGCACATTTGTGCCTGCGAACGTCACGAAAGTCGCCGTATCGACAACCAGCTGCGCGGCCGTGCGGGGCGTCAGGGCGATCCGGGCTCGAGCCGTTTCTATCTGTCGCTGGAAGACAACCTCATGCGCATCTTCGCCTCTGACCGGGTGAAGAATTTCATGAAAGCGTTGGGCATGGAGAAAGGCGAGGCGATCGAGCATCGCATGGTGACCAACGCCATCGAAAAGGCGCAGCGCAAGGTCGAAGGCCGCAACTTCGACATTCGCAAACAGCTGCTCGAATACGATGACGTCGCCAACGAACAGCGCAAGGTCATCTACGGTCAGCGCAACACCATCCTTGCTGCCGAGGACGTTTCAGAGACGATTCAGGCGATCCGTGCCGACGTCGTGACCGCGGCGGTCAGCCAGTACGTGCCGCCGCAGAGCCTGCCCGAACAGTGGGATGTGGCTGGCCTGGAACAGCACATTACCAATGAGTTCGCGCTTCGGTTGCCGCTGCAGCAATGGCTGGACGAAGACGACACATTGCACGAAGAGGGGCTGCGCCAGCGCATCCTCGACGAAGTCGGCAAGGCTTACGCCGAAAAGGAAGAACTGACCGGCTCCGAAGCACTGCGAACGTTCGAGAAGCAGATGCTGCTGCGCGTTCTGGACGATCTGTGGAAGGAACACCTGGCGACCATGGATCACCTGCGTCAGGGTATTCACTTGCGCGGCTACGCACAAAAGAACCCCAAGCAGGAGTACAAGCGCGAGGCGTTCAACCTGTTCGAAGAAATGCTCGAGTCGATCAAGCACGACACTATCCGTATCCTCAGTCACGTGCAGGTGCGCCGCGAAGACCCCGCAGAGGAAGAGGCGCGCATGCGTCGTCAGGCTGAAGAACTGGCCCAGCGCATGCAGTTCAAGCACGAACAGGCCAATGCCATGGCCGCTCCCGAGGCGGAAGGCGACGAACCGATTGCCGACGCGGCTGCCCAGGTTACGCCCATCACTCGCGATGGCCCCAAGGTCGGGCGGAACGATCCGTGCCCGTGCGGTTCTGGCAAAAAGTACAAGCACTGCCACGGGCAGATCGTTTAACCGGCGGCACGCCCCCGGAGCGGCGAGCTGTAGGCTACAAGTTATAAGCAGCTCGCGCCTGCGAACCCGGGGAGTCGCCATGAGTTCGCCGTTCGGGCTTCGCTTGTAGCTAGTAGCTTGCCGCTTGCCACCCCTTCACCCACCCATCTGGAGTTCATTCATGCCTGTCGGTCTCGGCCCCTTGCCCACGCTCAATCCCGTCTCCGGTTTCCGTCTCGGTATCGCCTCGGCGGGGATCAAGCGTCCCGGGCGCAAGGATGTGGTGGTCATGGAAGCGGCCGAAGGCTCGACCATTGCCGGCGTGTTCACTACCAACGCGTTCTGCGCCGCGCCAGTGACCTTGTGCAAAAAGCACTTGGAGCATGCGCCTCGCTATTTGCTGATCAATACCGGCAATGCCAACGCCGGCACCGGTAAGCCGGGCATGCAGGCAGCGGTGCGCACCTGTGAGGAGCTGGCTCGTCTGGTAAGTGTTCAACCCGAACAGGTATTACCGTTCAGTACCGGCGTGATAGGCGAGCTGCTTCCGGCCGACAAGATCGTTCCGGTACTGCCGCAGGCTCTATCCGATCTAAGCGAGTCGAACTGGGTGGATGCTGCCACCGGCATCATGACTACCGATACCGTTCCGAAAGGCGCAAGCCGGCAGGTTAGCGTTGATGGCCAGACGGTGACCGTGACCGGTATTTCCAAAGGCGCAGGGATGATTCGCCCGAACATGGCGACCATGCTCGGCTATATCGCCACCGACGCCAAGGTCGCGCAGCCCGTATTGCAGCAACTCGTGCGCGAAGCAGCCGATCTCTCGTTCAACCGTATTACCATCGACGGCGATACCTCGACCAACGATTCCTGCATGCTGATCGCTACCGGCAAGGCGGCGATGGCAGAGATTACCGAAGCGGGAAGTGCGGCTTATCAGCAGCTTGCCGAGGCGGTGAAGTCAGTCATGCTGGAACTGGCCCAGGCCATCGTCCGCGATGGCGAGGGCGCTACCAAGTTCGTCACCATCAAGGTGAACGGCGGCGGTAACCGCGACGAGTGCCTGGACGTGGCCTACGCCGTCGCCCATTCGCCGCTTATCAAAACCGCACTGTTTGCCTCCGATCCCAACTGGGGTCGCATCCTCGCCGCGGTCGGCTATGCAGGCGTGCCGGAGCTGGACGTGGAAAAGATCGATGTCTATCTCGACGAGGTATGTATCGCTCAGCAGGGCGGTCGCGCGGCGAGCTACACCGAGGAGCAGGGCGCGCTGGTCATGGCCCAGGAAGAGATCACCATCCGGATCGAGCTGGGGCGCGGCGATCACAGCGAAACGCTGTGGACGACCGACCTCTCGCACGAGTATGTGCGGATCAATGCCGAGTACCGAACCTGACCGCTAATCCCGCGAAAAAAAGGCCGGGCAGATGCTCGGCCTTTTTAATCGTCGGCCGCGGCCCAATCAACCATCGGTCGAACAGTAAGATGAATCAATCACGTCGCTGGCCGTCCGCAGCCGCCCAACCCGGTTCATCACCAGCAACCGACCTTTACTCGTTTCATCCTGCGGACAGAAGCGAAACGTCCCAGCCTGAAACCCGCCATTGAGTAACTCGGATTCGCCCTGTGGGTTAAAGCGAACATAGGTCGCGATAGAGCTCGTAGCATGGATGTCGACTGGCGTCGGCTGTAGTTCTTCGCGAAGCAAACGCTCACCGTCATCGTATGCCCCGTTCGCATTGTCGTCGATGAAAGCCCGCCAACCAACCGACCATCCGCCGGCCGGCGGGGCCACGGTGATCGGTCGGTTACGCTCGATCGCCTCCTGCCGCGCGGTACGCAATCCCCGAAGCAGTACATCGAGACTCGAATCGATGCGCTGCCGATCGATCATCCCGCCAAAGGACGGCACAGCAATGCTCACCGCAATCCCCAGCACCACCAGCGCGACCATCAATTCCAGCAAGGTAAACCCACGAGATTTCATGCCTTCCGATCCTCCGTGATAAGCAATGAATCGGGCCACTGCCTTGTAAACCCGACGAATGACCTGTCGTCTGTCAGATTTTACCGGTTATCGCCTCAAGCAAGACCTTGCCAGGCCGAGTTTTTATAGTGCACGCATCTGAAGGAGGGTTGTTTTGATGAAAAGTGTGAGGGGTTTCACCCTTGTTGAGCTAATGATCGCACTGTCCGTTCTGGCGCTGGTGACGCTTCTCGGCGTTCCCGCTTTCAGCGGTGTATTCGAGCGGTCACGCGCGGATTCGGATGCGAGCGAGCTGTTACGGGCGTTCAATGTTGCGCGGCTCGAAGCAATCAACCACAGCGAAGACGTTAACGTAAACGCAACCACCGACGATGACTGGACGAAGGATATCGAGATCGTGCGAGACGGGGCCGCCATACGACGCTATGCCGGCCTTCCCGAAGGCGCAACGATCACTGTGACAGGTGACGTTAGCAGCATAGTGTTCGATAGTCTCGGCGGCCTCAAGACACCGGCGAATGCGGTTGTGTTTACTTATACCCGGGGAGAGTCCAGCAAAAGTCTGGTGGTCTGTCCAACCGGTAGAATCCTTACGGGAGCTGCCTGTATATGAAAAGCAGGCTGGGCTGGATACACAGCGACCGCCAGCGAGGCGTCTCGCTGCTTGAAGTAACGATCGCCTTGTTTGTCACTGCCATTGGCGTACTGGGCGCCGCGGCGATGCAACTCAATGCCCTAAAGTACACGGACAGCTCCCGGTTAAGCTCGCAGGCGAGCTTTATCGTATACGACGTGATTGACCGCATCCGGGCCAACGCAGATCCCGTGCAGCTCGGGCAATACGATATAGCGAGCATCGATGCTGTCCCCAGTTCAGCTAATAGCGTCCTGGCTACGGATCTGATTGATTTCGCCAACGCCGTTAACGCTTTGCCGGGCGGTGCCGGCTCCATTGACGTCAATGGTTCCCAAGTGAGTGTGGAGGTAAGCTGGGCTGAAGGTCGTGCAGGCGGAGTGGACGAGGAAGGCAATGTTCGGCGTGGTGAGCTCGCGGTAACGACCAACGTCGCAGTTGCCGCAGCGGGGGCGCAACAATGATCCTCAAAGCTAATAGCAAAGGCTTCGGCCTGATCGAAATAATGATTGCCCTGGTCCTAGGACTGGTGTTGGTGCTGGGCATCACCCAAATCTTTGCCAGCAGTCGCCAGACGGCTCTCGTGCAGGACGCATCGGCGACTCTACAGGAGGATGCGCGCTATGTATTGACTCGCATGACGCAGGAGCTGCGCATGGCTGGGATGTTTGGCTGCCTCTCCCTTGCTTCGGGGTCGATCACCAATGTGCCCGCGGCGTTTGATAATCCCATTTCCTGGGACGGACCCAATGCCACCCTGCGCATCATCACCTCGAATGCGACCCAGGCGGTTGCGCAGTCGTCCAACGCGGACTGGACGTTGGTAACCGACTGCCGCACTGGTGGTACCGTTGAAGTAGGAGCCGCGGCCCCTGATGCGGGGGAAGTTGCGTTACCGATACGCCAAATTGCTTACCGGTTGAACGCTGCTGATAAGGTACTCGAGGTCAGCCGGAGTGGTGGAGCCTTTGAGCCGCTGATTGGGAATGTCAAATCACTGAATATTCAGTTCGGAGTAGCAGCCAGCCCTGGGGACACCTTTGTCTCCGGTAACTACGTCGCGCCGGCGACCGTAGCCAATCCAGCCGTCATCCGCAGCGTCCGGATAGCCATGGTGCTTGAAGACGAGAATCAGCGCACCGCCGAACAGGAATACACCGTGGTGGCAGCCTTGCGGAATCGGTTGCTATGAGGAAACCCAAAATGATCAGTATTGGATCAAGAAATGCGCAAGGCGGCGTAGCCCTGTTTGTCAGTTTAATCTTTCTGCTCTTGTTGACCATTGTCGGCGTCTCGGCAATGAAGAGCGCAACTCTGCAGGAAAAAATGGCTGGCAGCACGCGTTTCAAGACCATCACCTTTCAGTACGCAGAGGCAGGTTTGCGTGAGGGCGAAGGATTTATTGCCAATGTGAATAACGCGGCGACCCTGGCCGCGTGCGCGACCTGCAATGGCAACAACTGCCGAACGCCCGACTTCGAGGATGCGGTAGCGGAGAACGGTAGCAGCGCCTGTGGCATCTGGCAGGGTGCGGCCGATGGTAATAGCCTATTCCAGATTCAAAAGCTGGGCATCTCCAGCGCAGCCATCAATGTCGACCCGGGTGAAAGCGTGACGCTCTACAGAGTGACCTCGGTAGCCACGGTGGCGAACACCACTACGGCCTTGGAAAGTATCTATGCAAAGGATTGAACAAGGATTTCCGCGCGATCACCACTCCAATCGCATTTGGCTCGGGCAGGGAGATCCACAATGAACAGATTACTCAGTTTTGCTTCTGGCATGCTGTTGAGCGGTTTCGTTACCGCTCCGGTATATGCCTTTTCTCCCGTTCAAGCGCCGATTTTGAGTGCTTCGGCTGTTCCCCCCAACGTGCTCGTTTTGTTGGATAACTCGGGGAGTATGAACAACGCTATCGCTCCTCCCGAAGTCGCGCTGAGCAATTATGCGGACGTTTATTACTATGATGGTAACGGCAGTTCTGTCGCGGGTGATAACACGAGACTGGGGAGCATTCAGCAAGGCGGTTGCAGCAACGGTCGAAAAGCCCTTTACCGGACTAGCAGCTTCAGCGATCGCCGCTGCGTTATATTGCCTGACCCGGTTGGGGGCGGAGATACGCGATATAGCGCTCGTTACCTCTCCTACATATACAACGTACTGGCTCCGCCAAATAGTAACTCGGGTATCAATCTCACTATCAACAATAGGCTCCCCAACGAGTATCGTATGCGGGTAGCGCGTGATGTTACCAAAGATATCGTTTCTGATAATCGAGGGCTTAGGTATGGTTTGTTTACGTTCAATCCGTCGACCCGGCAATGTTTCTACGACAGGAGGGGTAATTTTCTCGGTTGCACCGGCGATGCCGGTCCTGGCGGGAGTCTCCAAATACCGGTGAAGGATTTCTCCGAGACAATCTCTCCTAGTGGCACAGTCCTGACCAGCGCGGAGCAGGCGCAGACGAACTTCCAGGATTTCATCAATGAGGTGGATGACGTTATCGCGAGTACCAACACGCCTCTGGCCGAGACTTATTATGAAATGACGCGGTACCTGAGGGGAATGACTCCTCATCAGGGCCTTCAAACTCTTTCGGGAAATAGTAACTATACTAGCCCAATTGAATACCGCTGCCAGCGCAATTTCAGCATCATAGTGACCGATGGCTTGCCCACCTATGATCGTAGTTTCCCACCGGACGATCCGAAGCGCAATAATCCGAATGTGCCGGGTGGTAACAATTTGCCTAATTGGGACGGGGTTGCGAACGACGGCAATGACCCTAATGGTGACGGAGAGGGAGATGCCTTATATTTGGATGACCTCGCTAAGTTTGCCTACGACATTGATTTGCGCGATATAAATACGAGCGATCTCGCGGGCAAAAGCTTTAACGAGTCCGGTTTCAGAAAGCAGAACATGCAGACTTACACGGTCGGGTTTGCGGTCAACAACCAAATGCTGGAAGACGCTGCAGATTACGGTCACGGCGAGTATTACACCGCCAACGATAGCAGCGAGCTGAACGACAGCTTGACCAGGGCAATCAACGCGATTACAGCGCAGGCCGGCTCCGGCGGCGCAGGTGCCTCCAGCTCGGCAACGCTCACGGCCGATACTATTTACTACAAAACCCTTTACGAACCTTCGTCGTGGAGCGGGACTATCGAAGCCTACAGGCTGAATCCCGTTACAGGACGCACTGATACATTGCTATGGACCACCGATAATACATTTACACCCAGTCTCAATCCGGCGACATATCAGGGCTACAATGCTGCCACTAGTTCGGTGGTTCCGCTTGATTTTACTAACCTTTCTCTGGCGCAGCAGGCTCAGTTGAACAGCTCGGTCAATTCACCGTTGACTGGAGCAGACCTCTTAGCGTGGAGCAAGGGAACATCGGTGGCCGGTTTGCGCACCCGCTCGGTATTGTTGGGAGATGTGGTCAATTCTTCTCTCGAACGAGTCGCACCAGAGACTCAAAGCGTTTCGGCTATCGTGGGTGATACCAGCTACGATAGCTACCTCGCATTTAAAAAGTCTTCCTTGACCACTAGCCTGCTGGTCAACGCCAACGATGGCTTTTTCCACGTTCTTAACGCAAGCAACGGCCAGCACCGCTATGGCTATATGCCGTCGAGTGTTCTGCCATCGCTGAACATCATCGCGGCGCCGGACTATGCCGACTCAGGAACTCACCGGTTCCTGGTCGACGGCCAGATCTCTGTATCCGATGCGCAGTTGGGCTCTACTTGGTCAACCGTCGCCGTGTCGGGGATGGGCGCAGGGGGTAAGAGCGTCTTCGCAGTACGGTTGTTCCGCCAGAGTGCCAGCGACCCGAATACGCCAGCGGCATTGTGGGAGCGTTCGCCGCCTACTACCAACACACCGGCCAATGTGTGGAACGATCTTGGCTATACCTACTCGCGCGCGGCTATTGCCCGGACCAAAAATAATCAGTGGGTCGCTGTGTTTGGCAACGGCTATGGCAGCCACACCGGCAAGGCTGCCCTGTATATCGTCGACCTGGCTACGGGAGAGTTGGTTCGAAAGATCGTGGTAGATGAGAACATCACTGGCACCACGGCTGAAAAGGCCCGAGGCTCCGGGCTTTCCTCGCCTCAGGTCGTGGTCAACGCTCAGCATCAGATCGAGAAGATCTACGCCGGAGACTTGCGTGGAAATCTGTGGAAGTTTGACACCTCTTCGACCTTGGCGGCTGACTGGACGTCCAGCAAGCTGTTTGCGGCGGGTGCCAGCCAGCCCATCACGGCCTATCCGCTGATAACCGAGCACCCGCAAGGTGGGCATATGGTTTCAGTCGGCACCGGTAAGCTGGCTGAAGCCTCGGACAAGCTGACTAAGGCCCAGCAGGCTTTTTACGCGATATGGGACAAACCGTCGACCTCAGGCACTGTGGCATTATCCGCTTTGCAGCCCCAGTCAATCACCGAGAAAGTCACCATAGGCGGGCAGGACTACTTCCGCACAAGTACCAATACGATCGACTGGAATACTCGGCGGGGCTGGTATTTGCCGTTGATCTACAACAATATCGCTGAAGGTGAGCGAGTTATCTTCCCGGCGCAAACCACTGAAAACCGAGTAGTATTCGTCACGGCTATAATCGAAGCTGAGGATCCTTGTGTGAGTTCCGGCCGTGGTCGGCTTGTTGAACTGGACGTTCTTACTGGAAGCATGCTGAATTACGAGGTGCTGGATACCAACGGGGACGGCACAATCGATGCAAATGATTCCATCATTGCGGGTACCGATATCAATGAAGGCTTGCCTGGCTTGCCGGTTATCATCGACCGGGGAGATGACAAACCGACGCAAACCAAAGCGGTACTCTTGTCTACCGGTCAGACCCTGTTTCTGGATGAAAGAGCCCGAGCCTCTGGCTTGTCCCGTCGTATCATGTGGCGACAGCTACAATGAGGAACTGCTATGAGAAGTAAGGGATTTACATTGATCGAGGTCATGATTGTTGTCGCGATCATTGGCATTCTGGCCGCGATCGCGTACCCCAGTTACGTCGAGTACACCAAAAAGACGCGGCGTGCCGAGGCTTCTGCAGTGCTATTCGAAGCGGCGCAGGTTGCGGAGCGGCGCTATTCGCAGACCGGTGCCTATACCGGCGCCCAGGTGCCGGCCAGGAGCCCAATGACCGGGGATGCGGTGTATGACGTCGCCATCGCTGACGGGGCTGCTAACGACGGTGGCTATCTGATCACAGCCACTGCTGTAGCTGGCGGCCTAATGGCAGGGGACGATTGCGCGACCATGACGATCAACGCCCTGGGGCAGACGACGCCAGCCAACGATAAATGTTGGAGGCAGTGACTGAGGAAGACAGGTGCCTAGAGCAGCCTCAACGCCGCTCTAATAGCACTCCGCTTTCCATGTGGTAGGTATACGGGAACTGGTCAAATAGCGCGCATCGGGTTATCTGATGTGTGCTGGACAACTCTTCCAGATTCGCGGCGAGCGTCTCGGGGTTACAGGAAATATAAAGAATGCGCGGATAACGGCTTAGCAGCTCCAGTGTCGCTGGGTCCAAACCGGCCCGGGGCGGATCGACGAATACCGTACCGAACTCGAACTCACCAAGGTCCACGCCTTCCAGTCGGCGGAAAGCGCGCACTCCATTCAGCGCTTCGGTGACCTCCTCGCTGGAGAGTCTCACCAGGGTGACATTGCTGACATCGTTATCGGCCAGGTTCTGCAGCGCCGAGCGAACCGAGCTTTTGGATAGCTCATTCGCCAGCACCTTGCGAAAGCGCGTCGACAAGGGCAGCGTGAAATTGCCATTGCCGCAGTACAGCTCGAGCAGATCGTCTTCGTTCTGCCCGGCAGCGTTCAGCGCCCAGCTCAGCATGTGCTGGTTCACTGTTCCGTTGGGTTGCGTGAAGCCACCTTCGACCTGCTGATAGCGCCAGGCACGGCCGGCCACGCTCAGCTCTTCCCATACGTGGTCGCGCTGCAGCACTCGCTTGCGGCCGCGGCTGCGGCCGATAATCAGAATACCCAGTGTTGCGGCGAGCTTTTCCGCAGCAGCGTCCCAGGTTTCGTCGATCGGCCGGTGATAGCACAGCGTGACCAGCGCTTCGCCGCTGAGCGTGGTGAGGAATTCGACCTGGAACAGCTTGCGACCCAATACAGGATCCGCCTTGCAAGCCTCCAGCAAAGGGTTCATCAATTCGTTGATGCGCTGCGAGGCAATCGGTAACTGGTCAATCAATACAGCCTTGCGCTTGTCGCCCGGCTCGAACATGGCGTAGTGCGGCACGCCGCCTTCGTACCACAGGCGAAACTCTGCGCGGAGGCGAAAGTGCTCGCGCGGCGACTCGAATACCTCGGGCGCTGGCGCATTGAAGGGTGCGAGCAAATCGACGAGTCGCTGGCGCTTGTTCGCCAACTGCTCGTCGTAGCGATCCGGTTCGAATCCCAGGCCCATCAGTTGAACAAGGCCAGTTTGATGACAAACAGGCCGGCCAGGACGTACAGGCTCGGGTTCAGCTCCTTCCAGCGGCCGGACAGTACCTTGATCGCTGTCCAGCTGATAAAGCCAAGCGCGATCCCGTTGGCAATGGAAAAGGTCAACGGCATCATGATTGCGGTAATCACGACTGGCGCGGCCTCGGTCAGGTCTTCCCAGTCCACCTGTACCAGGCCGCCAGTCATCAGCACGGCGACGAACAGCAATGCTGGAGCGGTCGCGAACGCCGGGACGGCGCCGGCCAGCGGCGAGAAGAACAGGCACAGCAGGAACAGGCCCGCGACGACGCAGGCGGTCAGGCCGGTACGACCGCCGGCAGTGGTGCCGATTCGATGTAGCTGGTAGTGGTGGAGGTGCCGAGCATGGCGCCGGCCATGGTCGCGGTGCTGTCGGCCATCAGAGCGCGCCCCAGGCGCGGCATCTTGCCCTCGGCATCGACCAGGTTGGCTTTCTGGGCGACGCCGATCAGCGTGCCGGACGTGTCGAACAGGTCGACGAACAGGAAGGCGAAGATCACGCTGATCAGGCCGATTTCCAGCGCGCCGCGAAGGTCCAGCTCGAGAAAGGTGGGTTCCAGGCTCGGCGGGGCGGAAACGATGCCGCTCGCCTGGGTCAGACCTGTCAGAAGACTGATGCCCGTGATCAACAGAATGCCGATCATGACGGCGCCGGTAACGCGGCGGTAGGCCAGCGCGACGATGATTGCAAAGCCCAGAGCCGCGAGTAGCGGGCCGGGCTGGGTCAGGTCACCCAGCGCGACCAGTGTGGCCGGATGGTCCACGACGAGGCCTGCGTTTTTCAAGGCAATCAATGCCAGGAACAGGCCGATACCTGCAGCAATCGCCGAGCGCAGCGGCATGGGAATGCTGTTGATGATCCATTCGCGGACCTTGAAGATGCTCAGAAGGAAGAACAGGAAGCCTGAGACGAATACCGCGCCCAGCGCCACCTGCCAGCTGTATCCCATGGAGCCGACCACGGTGTAGGCGAAGAAAGCATTGAGACCCATCCCCGGTGCCAGGGCGATCGGATAGTTCGCCCACAGACCCATGATCAACGAGCCGATCGCCGCGGCCAGACAAGTCGCGACGAAGGCGGCGCCCGGGTCGATCCCTGCATCGCTCATCATCATCGGATTGACGAAGACGATGTACGCCATGGTCAAAAAGGTGGTCAAGCCGGCAAGAAATTCCGTGCGGACGGTAGTGCCATGTGCTTTGAGTTGGAACAGCTTTTCCAGCATGACGGGGATCTCGAATGAGGAGGCCGAAAAGCGGCGCATTCTAACCTAGTTTGCAGTGCAGTTGGATACCGGTGCTCTTGGCGGTTCCGATCGCTGCGCGTGATCCAGGGTCGAATCTGTGGCAGGCTTGGTGGTCATATTCCATGGGGAGAGCATCATGAGCGATTCGATCAACACCGACGAGCAGCGAGTCAGTTACGGCATCGGCCGGCAGATGGGCGACCAACTGGCCGCCAGCAACATTCCGGATCTGAACATCGATCTGGTCGTGGCGGGTCTGCGCGATGCATTCGGCGGCCAGCCGAGTCAGGTCGACGAGCAGCAGCTCGCGGCTGCATTCCAGGGGCTGCAGGGCAAGATGCAGGCCCAGGCAGAAGAGGCTGCCCGTCAGGCGGGCCAGGCAGGGACCGACTATCTTGCGCAGAATGCCCAGCGCGACGGCGTGGTTACTCTGCCATCGGGTCTGCAATATGAAGTGGTCAGCGAAGGGACCGGTGCTACGCCGACCGCCGGCGACACCGTGCGCACTCATTACGAAGGCAAGCTGATCAACGGCGAAGTGTTCGATAGCTCCTACAAGCGTGGTCAGCCGGCGGAATTCCCGGTCGGCGGTGTTATCGCTGGCTGGACCGAAGCGCTGCAGCTGATGAAGGAAGGCGCCAAATGGCGTTTGTATATTCCGTCAGAACTGGCATACGGCGCACGCGCGGCAGGCAGCATTCCGCCGCACAGCACGTTGGTGTTTGATATCGAGCTGATCAAGGTTTTGTAAAAAGCCCTTCGCGGTCATGCCCGCTCCCACATGGCAATCTGCCGAGCGTGGGCGATGCTTGTGGGAGCGCACCTGGGCGCGAAGGCAGCATGCACGGGGCAGGGCAACCCCTTCGCGGTCGTGCCCGCTCCCACACGGTATGCGCCGAGGGTGGGGCTGTGTGTAGGAGCGCACCTGGGCGCGAAGGGCGTGTGCACGGTGGCAAAGGGGAGCCCTTCGCGGTCATGCCCGCGGGTGGTTGGGTTAAAACTGGCGGGCGATGGCGAAGCGGGCGAGCTGTTCCAGGGAATCGCGGAACACCGACGGCGGCAGGGTTTGCAGCATGTCTACTGCCAGATCCGATTGCTGCTGCGCCATGCGCTGGGTGTAGGCGAGCGCGCCACTGCTTTCTACTGCCTCGCGGATCGGCTCGATATCTTCCAGGCCGCCTTTCTGAATGGCGTGTCGCACCAGCTTCGCCTGTTCGGGCGTGCCTTCGCGCATCGTGTAGATCAGCGGAAGTGTAGGTTTGCCTTCAGCCAGGTCGTCACCGACATTCTTGCCCATCGCCGACGCGTCGCCGCTGTAATCCAGAACGTCATCAACCAGCTGGAATGCCACACCCAATGCGTCGCCATATTGGCGAAGCGCTTCGGTCTGTTCATCGCTGGCCTCGGCCAGTAGCGCGGCGGTGTGAGAAGAAGCCTCGAACAACATCGCTGTCTTGCTGCGGATCACTTCAAGATAGGTGGCTTCGTCGGTATTGGCGTCACGTACCTTGGACAACTGCAGTACTTCGCCCTCGGCAATGACGTTGGTCGCGTTGGCCAGCGCGCGCATGATGCGCATATCGCCGAGCTCGACCATCATTTCGAAGGCGCGTGAATAAAGGAAGTCGCCTACCAGTACGCTCGGTGCATTGCCCCACAGGGCATTGGCGGTAGAGCGGCCGCGACGCATGTCGGAGGTGTCGACAACGTCATCGTGCAGCAGCGTGGCGGTGTGCAGGAATTCGATGATCGCCGCGAGCGAGTGCTGACGGGTGTCGTTGACGCCGCAGGCGCGCGCAGCGAGTAGGACGACGAGCGGCCGCAGACGCTTGCCGCCGGCTCCGATAATATAGTTGCCGATCTTTTCCACCAGCGGGACACGTGAATGCAGCTGTCGCATGATCAGCTGGTTGACGGCTTCGAAGTCGTCCGTCACTGCAGAATAGAAGGGCAGGGTGGTCATCTAACGCACGCTTTATGAGTGGTTGCGCGGCATGCTAGGCGGCACTCATGTCGCTGTCAAGAAAGCGGCGGCGTTTGCCGCCGATCCCGCTGGTTTTCCTGCTTTTTATCAGCCACTTCGCGACTATCGCAGCGCGGGTCGCCAGCGCTTCGCAGGGCTTGCGCCGCAGGCTGTGGTTGCGTAGAATCCACGCCCCTGAAAACTCGATTTACAGCATCCCTGTTTTGACAATGGCAAGGTCGGGCCCGATAGGCGGGTTCACTTGCAGCCATGCCGGCCATTAACCATTATTCCCAAGCGCCGGGTGAGCAGGTAACGGAGAAAACACATGTACGCAGTAATTGTTACTGGTGGCAAGCAGTACAAGGTCGCTGAAGGTGAATACCTGCGCGTCGAGAAGCTGGAAGGCGAAACCGGTTCCAGCATCCAGTTCGATCGCGTTCTGCTGGTTGCCAACGGTGATGACGTCACCATCGGTGCTCCGGTTGTCGACGGCGCCAAGGTGACTGCAGAGATCAGCGCTCATGGTCGTGGTGATAAGGTCCGGATCATCAAGTTCCGCCGTCGTAAGCACCACATGAAGCGTCAGGGCCACCGTCAGTGGTACACCGAAATCAAGATCACCGGCATCTCTGCCTGATCCAGCTTTAGGAGATA